>CBFCZJ010000057.1:0-14756 GCA_965602445.1 uncultured Desulfobacterales bacterium
TGGTCAGGATCATGGAGAAAAAAGTTGCAGTGCAGGGGCTTGACCCCGATACGGTTCGTCTATGGATCGTAGAATACAAAAGGACGGCTTTCGCCGATCGTGTCCCTTACTCTGCAATCAGACCCGCCCTGGGCTACCTGCAAACAGAACTGGGCATTCATCCTACCTTTTTGCTGAACCAGGCCGTGGGCCGATACGAAAACGGCGATTTGAAAAGCGTTTCCGGCCAGCGGTACGAAAAAGTGACCGCGCTTAAAAAGCGCGTCAAGCGCCTGGTTGATGAAGGTCGCAGCGACGAACTTGCGGCAATTATACCCGTCGCTGGTACCTTCCGGTTCAGTACCTGGAGGAGATCCGGCAAAAAGAGCCCTTCGGGCTGATCAAGGCAAAATACGAACTGCTGGCCAGAACCGGAGAGCCCCCGAAACAGCCGGATGTGTGTCTGAATTAGGCCCCTTTTTCCTCTCCTCGGTAAAAAGCATTGCCATTTGGTTCCGGGACCTGTACCCTGTTGGTCACTTTGAACAGGGTTCGGTCCGTCTCCCCCAGCCCTCAGGGGTTGCGGGGATTTTTTTTGGCCCGGCCCTCATCCCCGAAAGGAACCTAGCCCTATGGCGAAAAAAAACCACCACAAGTTTGCAAAACGACAAAAAGAACTCAAGAAAGCGAAAAAGAAGCAGGAGAAACTGGAAAAAAAGCTGGCCAAAAAAGAAGAAAACCAGGAACCGGCCGAAGGCGCTCAGGAAAATTTAGGTGCTGAATCCTCTGACCCGGAGCAGGCCGCTTCCTTGACCCCGGACCCCCCGGGCCCTTGACAGAGCTGGTCCTTCGAAGCGGGCAACGCTGCTAGAGCCGCCCCGTGCAGCGTTCGTTGAAGGCGTCGACCACGGTCAGAAGATCCTCCAGCAGCCTTGCCCTCACCCCTTTTACAATCCGATCCGGAATTTCGCCATCGACACCCACTTTTCCGAAGAGAACACTTGACTCCATCCTCATATTGTTCAAGAATAAATCAGTGGTATGGTCAGCCCCGCTCAACAGCAACAGAGCGGGCCGATTTCGACTTCGGCGGGAACGCGCGAATGCTGAAATCAATCAAGAATCATTAGTAAAGGAGTTGGGCTCAATGGCCGAGGGAACAGTGAAGTGGTTCAATGACAGCAAGGGGTATGGTTTCATCGAACAGGATGGGGGGTCGGACGTGTTCGTGCATTATTCCGCGATCAACGCAAGCGGCTTCAAATCCCTCAACGAAGGCGACCGGGTGTCTTTTGACATCGAAGAGGGCAAAAAGGGCCCTGCGGCCGCGAACGTTACGGTGATTTCATAGCACCGTCGAAGAACCGAGAAAGAAAAAGGGGCGCTTCTGCAAGGAGCGCCCCTTTTCCATATCAAGCCAACCTGCCGACTCAGCCTGTTTCCGGCGCCGGCGGAAATTGGGCAAAGATTTTTTCGACCGCCTCGTTGACTAGTTTGGTGGTCTTTTCCGGGTTCGAGTGCTCGGCCAGCCGGTAGGTCGCGTTTCCTCTCCAAAGCAGGTCGCTTTCATTCGGACGAAGCAGATCGATGACCAGCAGCGCCTCGTCGTAGGTCTTGACGTCTCCGCCCGAACCGATCACGATGCCGCCGCCCCGGCCCCAGGTGCCGACGCCGAAACCAAATCCCCCCCTGACGTCGTCTGATTTGACTTTCTGCCGAATTTCAAAATGGTATTGCACCAGGATGTCCGCTTCGGAACGATCGGCTTTGCGCAGCCCCTTTTCGATCAGGGTCTGTTCCACGGCCTTCCGGATCCGCTCGACCAGGAGCGGATTGTCCACACGCACATCTCCGGTTTTTTTCTGGGTTTCAGACGCCCAGGCAAACGATGAAATGCCTGAAAAGTTGGCACTATTCCGGTAGTCCTGGCTGACCTGGATGCCCGAACACCCGGTAGAACCCAGCACGGCCAAAACGAGAATAGCGACCGCTATGCGTATCCTGCGCATTTCGATCTCCTGCCCAAGTGCATTCGGGTGCAAGTATGCCGTCGAGCACCGAAGCGCGTTCTCAGCGAGTCGGCGCCGCACCGATGCCGAGGATTTTCCATTTTCCCTCTTCCGGGACCAGGGTGAGGGTTTTTTCGGTTTGGTCCGCATAGTTGGACGATTCGTAGGTCTGAAGGAATCGAACCGCCACGGTGCCGTCGGCAGCGAGCCCCGACACCCGGACCTTGTCGATGCCGATGCGGATCCATTCTTTTCGGCTGTTTTTGAGGGCCTTGTCCGCTTTCCAGGCTGCCAAATCCATGTTCCCGTCTTGAAAGTCCGATGAATAGTGGGAGATGTATGGATCGATCCGGCCGTTTTCGCCTGCCGAAGCCTCCCAGGCCCCCGCCCAGGAAGCAAGAAAGTGTGAGACCGTCTCCTTGGGCATTTGCGGTTGCTGTGGACCCGCCGCGATCCCCTGGGAGACAGCCTGGATGTTTGCTGCTTCCGGCTCGGAAAGCTCGGCATCTTTTGCCTTGGCCTCCGGTTCACCGGCTGCAGGCTCTCCCTGGTTCGAGGCAATGGCCTTTGACGGCTCCTGGGCCGAGATTTGAAATTTGATGCTAGGGGCGTTTTGCACTGAAAACTTGACCGGCTTCTGCGGCGCCTTGCCCGGATCAGGCTTGAAAAGGTAGAATCCGGCCGCAGCGCCCAATGCAACGAGAAGACCGGCGATAAAGATGAAAGAAAGAACCCCCTTGCCTACCCTTTTTTGACGGGCCTTTCGGGCGGCCTGTGCAGACTGCACGCGCGCCTGCTCAAGCTTTTCGCGGTGCAGCGGGGCGGTCTTTCCGCTGCCGGCAGGCGCTGTCCTTGAAGGCGATGAAACGCTTTTTCTTTCAGTCGCGGCCGGACGCTTCTTTTTGGAATCGGCTCCGGTTTTGACCGGCGATTTCTTTCGGGCCGATCCTGGCCTGTGCGGCGGCTCTGCCGCAGGTTCACCCCGGACCGGCTTCTGTTTTGCAGGCGGCCTTTGCTTGCGCGGGGGCTCTTGGGCGGTGTCGGCATCGGGCTCTTTTGCCGAAGGGGTCTGCTCTTTCGTGTCCTCGAGCAGAACCGAGATATCTCCCAGCAGTTCGCAGTCATCCTCCATCAGACCGAGCTCGACGATCTTGATGTCGTCGGCACCGCTGTCGACGAAGGCAGGGCTTTTCGTTTTCGGGCCTCCCTTTTCCCGCTCCGGCTTTTTTTCCTGCTCTGTCATTTTTCAGGATCCCAGCAAAAAAATAAATGCGGCGGTTCGCCCCATTTTTCGTCAACTCGACAAGGAAGGAACATATACCAACTCTTCAGACCGGACGTCAATGCTTCTGCCTTCGCTTCCACTTCCGGGTTGCAACATCCCGCCTGCGGGATGTTACAACCCGGCCTTTTTTTTGACCATCCGCAGGCCGGGGCTGAAGTGAAGATGCATGAGAGGGGAACGGCATCCGGCTCCCATGAAGACGGTTTCCAGATCGTCGAAGAGAACCGGCTTGTCCGGCCAGGTGAACGCCTTGCGTCTGGACTCGAACATTTCCCACAGCCGGGCAGCCTCCGGGTCTTGGCCGAACACCTTCTCCTTTGCCGAATCGCAGAGAAACATGGCGCAAACGATGGGCCGGACCCGCCACAGGCATCCATTTTCCGTCAAAAACACGCACTTGAATCCCTGATCCCGGCCGCCGCCGGTTTCCAGCGCAATTTCAATGGCCTCCAGTTGTGCCTGACTCGATTCCAGGGCGTTGATCACGACATCGGCGAAAAAGACGATGATTCCTTCCCGGGTGCAGCAGGCGCTTCGCCGGCTGCGAAAACAGCTTTCCGTGCAGATTTTTTCGAAGCGTCTTTCCAAGAATTCTTCGAGTTCGTTTCGAAAAGAGGCGTATTCGTCGATTCGGCGGTGAAGCGAGTCCAAATCCTTCCGACTCAGGGAGGCAAGGTGGCCGCGGATGATGCGAAGCGCGTCGAACTGTTCACGGTTGTATGGAGTCATGGGCGGGTTGATGGCGAAATGGTCGAGTGGTCAAATGGTAACCAAATCGGAAAAGCGGTGGTCAATCAGTTCATCGGTCGGCTCGCCGAATCTGCGGGAGAACGGTTCCGACACCGAATCGAATGCTCAATCAGTCAGCCATTCACCGTATCGAAAAGTCGATGAATCCACCAATCAACCACTTGAGCAAGCCTCTACCGCCGGCCGCAGCAGGAGCCGGGACCGCCGCATCCTGATGCCGCCCCGGGGGCCGAACCGCAGCAGGCGGTGTCGCCGGCACCGGGCATCCGGCCCGACCGCGGACCCGACAGGCTCGAATGGGCCGAGAGCATTTTTTTCAGGTTGGTGCTCCCGCATTTTGCACATACCGGCGGGGTGCCCTCTCCGGTCACGAGGATTTCGCTCAGCTCGCTGCAGTCAAGGCAAAGAAAGTCAAAAAGAGGCATTGGGGACCTTCCTTATGATTTAGCGCCGTTGTTGCCGGAATATTCGTCGATGACCTTCTGGAGGGCCTTGACTGAAAGTCGGATGCAGTGCTGCTTCTGATCCGGAAGATCCTCGATTTCCTTGAAGATGTCCGCGTCTTTGAGTTTCTTGGCCTCTTCCAGGGTTTTTCCCCGAACCAGTTCTACGGCGGCCATGGCAGAGGCGATGGCGCCGGGACAGCCGAGCACCTGGTATCGAAGGTCTTCTATCCGACCGTCTTTCACCTTCAGGTAGACCTTCATGGTGTCACCGCAATGTCCGGTGAGTTCGGAAACCTGATCCGCTCCCGGGAGTACCCCCATGTTTTTCCGCTCCAGGTAATAGTCGATGGCCTTGTCGGCATAACCCGAGCCGCGGAGCATTTCCCGCAAGCTTGCCGCATCCTTTCCATCGATTTTGATGGAGTCGTTCATCGGTATCAGTCCTTTCTGTTTCAGTGGGCGCAGTTCCCGCCGGATTCATGACCGGGGCAGGTATGCATCGGGGTAAACTCCGGCAGCTTTCTGCTTCGGATCAGATCGAGGTTTTCCCGCACGGTTCCTTCCACCGCACGAAAGATGTCGATACGACGAGAATTTTTTTAGTAGGGAAAATCGGTGACGCTGTCAAGGAATTGTCGATGCTTTTGAGCGTTGACAACCTCCCGTGATTCAGGCAATGACGCATCATGGATAATGCATCACCCATAGCGATTGTCGGATTTTCCGGAGTTTTCCCCGGTGCATCGGACCCTGACCGCCTTTGGCAGCGGATCATCGAAAAATCAGATGGAATTTGCGAAATTCCACCGGAGCGCAGAAACGGCGCCGCAGAAAGCACCTGGTCCGATGCCGCCGCACCGGACCGAGCGGTTTCCAGGCGGGCCGGCCTCATCCGTCATTTTGATTTCGATCCGGAAGACTGCCGTCTCGGCGGCGGGCTGGTGAAAAGACTCGATCCGCTTCATCAGCTATCCCTTTGCGTCGGCCGTCGTGCCTGGGAGTCCTTTGCTGCAGGCCCGGTCGACAAAAAAAGAGCCGGCGTCATTTTGGCCGCCATCGCCCTGCCCACGGATTCGGCATCACGGCTTTGCAGGGACCTCATCTTCGGATTTCTAAGGCGCCGAATTTACAAAACATCGAAATTTTCTGGCTTCCGGCCGGACGCGGCCCGTGCCGCACAGGTGACCGGACTGCCGGCCGCCCTTGTCGCCCGCGAACTCGATTTAGGTGGGATCAGCTTCACCCTCGACGCGGCATGCGCCTCTTCCCTGTATGCCTTGAAGCTTGCCGCAGAAGAGCTTCAGAGCCGCCGTGCAGACGTCATGCTCGCCGGGGGGGTATCCCGCCCCGATTGTCTCTATACCCAGGTCGGCTTTTCCCAGCTCAAGGCCCTTTCCCCGTCCGGACGATGCGCGCCGTTTGACGCATCTGCCGACGGCCTCGTCGTGGGAGAAGGCTGCGGCATTCTCGTGCTCAAACGCCTCAAAGACGCCCTCGCCCACGGAGACCGAATCTGGAGCGTCGTCCGCGGCATCGGACTTTCCAACGACATGAGGGGCAACCTGCTGGCCCCGGACAGCGGAGGGCAGATCCGCGCCATGACCACCGCCTATGCCCAGGCCGACTGGAAGCCGTCCGACGTCGACCTGATCGAATGTCACGGCACCGGCACCCCGGTGGGAGACCGAACGGAAATCGAAAGCCTCGTTCGCCTTTGGAAGGACTCC
This sequence comes from uncultured Desulfobacterales bacterium, assembly GCA_965602445.1. Classification (GTDB taxonomy): domain Bacteria; phylum Desulfobacterota; class Desulfobacteria; order Desulfobacterales; family CAFBRK01; genus JAIPEL01. Next base: position 6,197 of record CBFCZJ010000057.1, read on the forward strand.
GATGCCGCCAGCGGACGCTGCGCCATCGGCTCGATCAAGTCCACGGTCGGCCACTTGCTGGTGGCGGCCGGCGCTGCGGGAATCATCAAAACCCTGATCGCCATGGACAGAGAAACCCTTCCGCCTTCTCTCCATTTCGATGGGGCGGCGGAAGGCAGCCCTTTGCCTGCCAGCCCCTTTCATGTCCAGACAGAAGCGGCGCCATGGCCCAGGCGAGCGCCGGACACCCCCCGCCGCGCCGCGGTCAGTGCCTTTGGATTCGGCGGCATCAATGGACACGTGCTCCTCGAAGAATGGATTGGCGGCAACAAACAGGACCGGATATCAGGTATCAGATGTCCGATGTCGAAAAAACAGATGTCGGATGCCGGATGTCGGATGTCGGAAGAAACAGAAAAGATCGACCATGCACCGTCCAGGCACGAGCATCCTGGAGCGGGCATACAGGCGCCCATCGCCATCGTCGGGATGGACGCCGCCTTCGGCAGTGCAATGACGCTTGAAGCGTTCGAACGGGCGGTATTCGACGGCGTCGACCTGAAGCGATCGCGGCCTGCCCACCGCTGGAAGGGAATCGAAGACTCCCTGCCCGATGAACTGGTCCACGGCATGGACCGGGGCGCGTATCTAAATAAGGTAGCCGTCGATCTTGGAGAATTCCGGATTCCTCCCAGCGAGCTTCCCGACATTCTGCCCCAGCATCTGGTCATGCTGCGAACCGCCTGCCGGGCGTTTGCCGATGCAGGCCTTGAAAGATCCTCGGAGCGGCCCCGTTGGGGCGCCGTGGTGGGAATCGACTTCGACCATGAGGCCACCAACTTTCATCTCCGCTGGCGCCTGGACGCAGAATTACGGCTATGGCCGCAAATCCCAACCATCTCGTTGGACCACGACGCCGGCCGAAAATGGATCGCGTCGCTTCAAAATGCCTGTTCACCGCCGCTGAACGCCAATCGGACCCTCGGGGCCCTGGCTGGAGTGATCGGCAGCCGAATCGCCCGGGAGTTCAAGTTGGGAGGGCCGAGCTTTACCGTATCGGACGGTCCCGGCTCCTGCCTCCGTGCTCTTCACATCGCGGTGGGGATGCTGGAAAGATCCGAAGCGGACTTGATGCTGGTCGGGGCCGTCGACCTTGCCGGAGACATTCGCGCCTGCTGGGCCTCTGCCGCGCAGGCAGGGGCGGCGGCGCCGGGCGAAGGAGCGGCCGCCTTTGTTTTGAAGCGTCTCGACCAAGCCTTGAAGGACAAAGATCGGATCTATGCCGTGATTCGCGGGGTGGGCAGCGCCTCCGGGGGCGAACTCTGGCAGCACCGGCCGGATCGTGAGGCCTGGCGCAGATCATTGGATCAGGCCTTGACAGAGGAAGGCGGAAACCAGCGGCCCATCGGTTTGTTGGAGATCGCCGGTCCGTATGAAGAAAACGCTGAGCAAAATACCCGTAGGCGATCGCCTGTCCTGAAGAACAGCCGAAGCGTCCGGGTGGAAACGGTCCTCGGCAATGCCGGAGCCGCTTCCGGAGCCGCGGCGCTGGCCCGGGCCGCGGAGTGCCTTGCCCGAAAACGGTTTCCGGCCGAAGCCCCGGGCATTGGATCTTTTCCCTGGCCGGAGGAAAAAAACGGAACCCCCCGCCGTGCCTGCGTGGCGGCCACGACAGCGGAGGGAGGCTGCATCCACGCCATCCTGGAGGAAGCCGGAACGACCGAGCCGACGTCCAAACCGGAACCGTCGGTGCCGCAGCCGGCCAGTCGCGCCATCGTGCTGACCGTCGGCGGAGACATCATTTCCGTGCCTGCACCGCCCGCAAGCCCCTCTTCCTCGAAAGAACGTCGGAAAAAGGCCTCTACTGCCGTGCCGATGGCCCAGGAGTTTGAAATATCTGCCTCGGATCCGACGCCTGTTCGGCGACTTGCGGGGCGAAGCTTGCACAGCGAAGACGGATCCAGCATCCAGCACCCAGCACCCAGCAGCCAAAATCCGGTTTCCGACCTCGGTGACCTGATGGTCCGCTCGGGGGAGGCCGCCGGCCGGGCCCATGAAAAATTTCTCGAGTTTTCAAAGGAATTGCATCGGGCTTACGCGGACGCGGTCGGGTTCCAGACGAAGCTGATCGACGCCGCCGGGCAAAGCGGCCTGTCTGCGGCCCCTCGGGTTGCGCTTCGCCGGCCTGCGCCGGCCTATGACCGGGACCTTTGCATGGAGTTTGCCGTGGGGTCTGCGGCAAAGGTGCTGGGCCCTGAGTTTGCCGAAGTGGACCGCTACCCGGTCCGGGTGCGCCTCCCGGACGAGCCCCTGATGCTGGTGGATCGGATTCTTTCGGTGGAAGGCGAAAAAGGGGCGCTTTCACCCGGGCGGGTGGTCACCGAGCACGACGTGCCTCTCGGTGCCTGGTACCTTGACGGCGGCAGGGCGCCGGTCTGCATCTCGGTGGAAGCCGGCCAGGCAGACCTGTTTCTGTGCAGCTACCTGGGAATCGATTTTCGGGTTCAAGGCCGGCGGGCCTATCGCCTTCTGGATGCCACGGTATTTTTCCACCGGGGGCTGCCGGTGCCGGGCGACACGATCCGCTATGAAATCGAAATCGAAAAGTTCGTCCGGCAGGGGGACACCTGGCTGTTTTTCTTCCACTTCGACGGATACGTCGACGATGCGCCGCTAATCACGATGATCGACGGCTGCGCCGGTTTTTTCACGCCCGAAGAGGTGGAACACTCAGGGGGCATCCTTCTCGGAGAGGATCAAAGCGTGCCGGCTTCGGGAAACGTTCCGCCTGACTGGGCACCTCCGGTGCATATGGAGCGGGAAAGATATCCGGACCAATTCCTTTCCGCCCTTCGCGACGGCGATGCCGGGGGGTGCTTCGGCAAGCGGTTTGCGGGTGTCTCCGTGCCCGAACCCCTCAGGCTTCCCGGCGGACAGATGCACCTCATCGATCGGGTTCTCGACATCGATCCGGAGGGGGGCCGCTTCGGCATCGGATCGATCCGGGCAGAGGCGGACATCCACCCGGACGACTGGTTTCTGACCTGCCACTTCGTCGATGACATGGTCATGCCAGGCACCTTGATGTACGAGTGCTGCGCCCACACTCTCCGGGTCTTTCTCCAGCGGATGGGATGGTTCACGGACAGCACCGCCGCAGTCTACGAGCCGAAGCCCGGCGTCAAAAGCGTCCTCAAATGCAGGGGGCCGGTGACTCCCGCCACCCGGCACGTGGTCTACCAGATCGAGATCAAGGAGCTGGGGTTCGACCCCTTCCCCTACGCCTTGGCCGATGCGCATATGTTCGCCGACGGCCGGCGGATCGTGATGTTCCGGGACATGTCCATGCAGGTTTCGGGTCTGACCAAAGAAGCGATCGACGCTTTTTGGGAAAAAGGTCCTGCATTCGGCGAGGGTCTTTCCCGGTCCGCCGCCGCGGAAAGACCCCCAGGCGCCTTCAGGGGAGCCGACAGGCCTTCGAAAAAGGATGAAGCGCAGAAACCAGCGTTCGACCGGGAGCAGATCCTGGCCTTTGCCCGGGGCAAGCCGTCGAAAGCCTTCGGCCCCCGCTTTACCCCCTTTGACGAGGACCGGTTCATCGCCAGGCTGCCGGCGCCGCCCTACTCCTTTATCGACCGGGTGGTCCAAATCGAGCCGCCGCCCCAGGTCATGGCCCCCGGTGGCTGGGTGACAGCCGAATTTACCGTGGATCCCGAGGCCTGGTATTTTACCGCAAATCGCACCCCATCCATGCCGTTTTGCGTGCTTCAGGAGGCCGCCCTGCAGGTTTGCGGCTTTACCGCGGCCTATGTGGGCTCGTCCCTTACTTCCGAAAAAGACCTCCGGTTCCGCAACCTGGGCGGAGAGGCCGTCCAACACGAGGACATCAGGCCCGAACGCGAGGTGCTGACCACCCGGTGCCGCCTGCTTCGGGTCAACACGGCCGCCGACATGATCATCCAGGACTTTGAGATGGTCGTCAGCGGCGAAAACGGCCGGCGGATCTACGAGGGAACCACCAATTTCGGCTTTTTCACCACCGAGGCCCTGGAGCAGCAGGCCGGCATCCGGAATGCGGAAGAATTTTCTCTTCGGTGCGGTTCAGTGGAGCAGCGTCAGGCAGTGCGCATGGACCTGGAAATACTGCCGCCGCTTTTCCCGGGCGATCCGAACGCATCACCGACCCGGGGGACGGCACTCCCGGCAAGGGCCCTTTTAATGATCGACCGGATCGTCTGCTACAAACCCGATGGAGGAGACCGCGGGCTTGGATTCGTGAAAGGGGAAAAAATCGTGGATCCGCAGGAGTGGTTCTTTGGGGCCCACTTCTACCAGGATCCGGTCTGCCCCGGTTCTTTAGGGCTCGAGTCGTTTCTCCAGCTTGTCAAGTTTGCCGCCCTCAGGCGCTTTGCAAATCGGTCCGAAGGGTTTTTCTTCGCGCCCCTTCTCGGCGAAAAGCACCGGTGGACCTACCGCGGGCAGATCCTTCCGGCCAACCGGCGCATCACCGTCGAGGCCGTCATTACCCGGATCGAGGATAAACCGGACCCCCTGTTGACGGCCGACGGACTGCTTCGGGTGGATGGACTGCCGATATACAAGATGGAGAATTTTGGAATCCGCCTGATAAAAGAATAGGCTATTTTCTTCAACGTGTAATAACATAAATTTATACTTTAGATAAATCTGGATAAGAATCTGTTTTTATGGAAAATTACTATACAAGTATTGACACTTCCCCCTTCCAGCACCTTTACCCGTTTTCGTCCCATTTCATGACGATCGGCGGCCACCGGCTCCACTACCTCGACGAAGGCGCCGGCGAGCCGGTGCTCATGGTCCATGGCAACCCGACCTGGTCCTTTTACTACCGCGGGCTGGTCACCGGGTTGTCGGATACCTTCCGGACGATCGTGCCGGACCATATCGGCTGCGGCCTTTCGGACAAACCCGACCCCGGCCGGTACGACTACCGACTGAAAAACCGGATTGATGACCTGGGCGAGCTGATCGACCGCCTCGAGCCGGAACGCAAGCTCACCTTGGTCGTCCACGACTGGGGCGGCATGATCGGCATGGCGTGGGCGGTGAACCACCCGGATCGGATCGCCCGCATCGTGGTGACCAATACGGCGGCGTTTCCACCGCCGGCCGGAAAAACGATTCCCCTGAGGCTTTCGGTGATCCGAAACCTGGCACCTCTGGCAGCGGTGCTGGTACTCGGTCTAAACGCATTTGCCCGCGGCGCTGTCTGGATGGCGCCGAAAAAGAAGCTTTCTGCCGATGTCCGGGCGGGCCTTCTGGCACCTTACAATTCCTGGAAAAACCGGATCGCCACCCTTCGGTTCGTCCAGGACATTCCGCTTTCTGAAAACGACCCCGGCTTTACCATCCTGACCGCCGCCGCTGACCGACTTTCCCTGCTGGCCGACAAGCCGATGCTGATCTGCTGGGGCATGCACGACTTTGTCTTCGACGCCGACTACCTGGCGGAATGGCAAAGACGGTTCCCAGAGGCCGAGGTGCATCGCTTCGAACAGGCCGGCCATTATCTGCTCGAAGACGAGCCGGCCCGGGTGCTGGAAACGATTCGGGAATTTTTGAAAAAAACAGGAGCGGCCCTATAATTGGAAGATGATCTGAATAAACCAGGCGGGGTCAATGTATCTGTCCACCTGACCGAAATGGCCGAAAGCCACCCCTGGAGACGGGCCGTGGTGATGCCGGCCGGCAGGGACCGCGCAAACCAGGTCCTGTACGTCCATTACACGTTCCGACAGCTCGACAGGGCCGCGGACCGGATCGCCCACGGTCTTTCCCAGGTCGGCATCTGCCGGGGTACCCGGACGATCGTGATGGTCGGACCCAGCCTCGATTTTTTCGCCCTCACCTTTGCCATGTTCAAGGTCGGGGCGGTGCCGGTCATGGTCGATCCGGGCATGGGCATCGGACGGATGCTCTCCTGTCTTCTGGAGAGCCGGCCCGAGGGGTTTGTCGGAATTCCCAAAGCCCACGTCCTTCGGACCCTCAGGCCCCGTTATTTTCGCTCCGTCAACACCTGGATTACCGCAGGCCGCCGCTGGTTTTGGGGCGGTCATACCCTGACCGAACTTCAGCACCGTCCATGGAAGCCGTACCCCGCCGCCCCCACCGCCCGCAACGAGACTGCGGCGATTCTGTTCACCACCGGAAGCACCGGTCCTGCCAAGGGCGTGGTATACACCCATGGCATGTTCGACGCCCAGGTCCGCGCCATTGGCGACCGCTTCGGCATCGAACCCGGCGAGATCGATCTTCCCACCTTTCCCCTCTTTGCCCTGTTCGCCCCGGCGCTTGGAATGACGGCCGTGATTCCCGACATGGACCCGACCCGTCCGGCCCGGGTCGATCCGGTCAAGATCGTCGAGGCAGCGGAGAATCAGGGGGTGACGAACATGTTCGCCTCCCCTGCCCTGCTTCATCGGGTCGGGGCTGACGGCAGGCAAAGGAAGATCAAACTGGCCTCTGTCCGGCGGGTGATTTCCGCCGGAGCCCCCACCCTCCCGGCCAACGTGGCCCAGTTTGCTGAAATGCTCACCGGCGACGCCCAGGTTCATTCCGGATACGGCGCCACCGAGGCGATGCCGGTATCTTCTATCGGAAGCCGGGAAATCCTTTCTGAAACCGGGAAAATGAGCGAGCAAGGCCGGGGCACCTGCGTGGGAACCCCGCTTTCAGGGATGGAGGTTCGAATCATCGAAATTTCCGACGACCCGATTCCCGAATGGTCCGACACCCTCTGCCTGGCCAATGGAGAAATCGGCGAAATCGCGGTCAAAGGGTCCGTAGTCAGCCGGGAGTATTTTGAGCGGCCAAGAGACGACGCGCTTTCCAAGATCCGGGACGGAGAATCGTTCTGGCACCGAATGGGAGACGTGGGCTGGCAGGATGAAAAGGGGCGGATCTGGTTCTGCGGACGAAAAGGACACCGGGTGCAGACCGAGACCGGCCCCCTGTTCACGATTCCCTGCGAGGCGATTTTCAATCGGCATCCGGACGTCTTTCGAAGCGCGCTGGTCGGGGCGGGCCCTGCCGGGAGTCAGACACCGGTGATCTGTATCGAGCCGGGCAAGAAGCTGACCTCGGAGCGCCGTGCCGTCCTCGAGGCCGAACTTTTCGACTTGGCCCGTGGCAATCCCCTCACCGCCGGTATTGAAACCGTCTTGTTTCATCCGGCCTTTCCGGTGGACATCCGGCACAACTCAAAGATATTCCGGGAGAAGCTGGCGGTGTGGGCGGAGAAGAAAATTAGAAGAATGCCTAAAATGCCTAAAATGAGCTAAAATGCCTAAAATAAGGGGGCGGGGTCTTTGGAAGGCTCTCGCGAGCGGCGACTTGCGTAGGATATCGAACACAATATCCCTTCGCTATCGCTTGACGCCCTTGATCGTAAATTGAAAGAGGAGCGAAGCGACACCACTATTTAGGCATTATAGTTCATTTTAGGCATTTTTTATGAAGATGATGCAGAATCAGGAAAACATAAAAGGCCGTCTCAACAGGCCCCATCACCCCGAACGGGTATTGGTCACCGGCGGCGGGGGATTTCTCGGTTTTGCCCTGTGCGAGCGGCTCCGACACCGGGGGGACCGGGTGGCCAGTTTTTCCCGCAGCCGGTATCCTGAACTCGACCAGATCGGGGTTTCCCAGATCCAGGGAGACCTTCGGGACCAAGAAGAGGTGGCCCGTGCCTGCCGGAACGTAGACGTGGTCTTTCACGCCGCGGCCAAAGCAGGGGTCTGGGGACGTTACAAAGACTTTTTCGGGGTCAACGTCACCGGCACCCGGAACGTGCTGGCCGCCTGCCGGAAGAACAACATCCCCCGGCTGATCCACACCAGCTCGCCCAGCGTCGTGTTCGACGGCAGCGATATGGCCGGGGTAAACGAATCAGCGCCCTACCCGGTTCGGTTTCATGCCGCCTACCCGGCGACCAAGGCCGCCGCGGAAAAGGAGGTAACCGCCGCAGGCCGGCAGGGAGCGCCGTTGACCATCACGATTCGCCCCCATCTGATCTGGGGCCCCCGGGACAACCACCTGGTGCCGCGGATCATCGAGCGGGCACACCGGCTGAAGCGCATCGGACGCGGAGACAACCCGGTGGACACCCTCTATATCGACAACGCCGCCCTTGCCCATGTCCTGGCCGCAGACCGCCTTGCCGAAGCCCCCGAATTGTCCGGCCGGGTCTACTTGGTCAGCCAGGACGAGCCGATCCCGGTGTGGGACATGGTGGATCGGATTTTACACGCCGCGGGCAAGACGCCGGTGAAAGGGTCGATTTCTTTTCCGGCCGCATGGGCCGCGGGGCTGGTAATGGAGGCGGTGTACCGGCTGTTTTGCCTGAAAGGAGAGCCGCCCATGACCCGGTTCGTGGCCCGGGAGCTTTCCACCGCCCACTGGTTCGACATCTCGGCGGCCAAGCGGGACCTGGGATACCGGCCCGAGGTCGGCATCGAAGAAGGGTTGAAGCGACTGGCGGAGTGGCTGCAGGCTGAAGCACGAAATCCGAATATCGAATAGCGCTTATCCAGAAACCTCC
>CBFCZJ010000058.1:0-14755 GCA_965602445.1 uncultured Desulfobacterales bacterium
TGAATTTGCCGGAAGCATCCAACGAGCCGGTTCCTGTCGTAATTCCCGTTCACGGCTCGGCCGGGATGGACAGCCGCTACGCCTTCCATCGGCCTGCACTGCTGGAGGCGGGGATCGGGACATTCGAAGTCGATTTTAAAACCGGGGTCTTTACCTCCCTTTCAGACCGTTCGCCCATGAGTTCTATAAATCGTTGGGCTATAAGGAGATCAAGACCCAGGTATCCTTTATGAAATATGTGTAGAAAGCCCCGTTTCGGGAGGTGATTTTCATGCGCACACACCTTGCTTTCAAATTCCTTCTCGCGTTCTCATGCATTGCATGGTTGCTGAGCGCGGTCTTCGCGGATTCCGCCTTATGCTCGAACCGGTTCCGGATGGATCCGGACATTGCAGGTAAGATCGTGGACTTCGATACCAAAGCACCCGTTGCCGGGGTGGTGGTCATGGCTGTGTGGACCACCGACGTGTTCCGTCTGGTGATCGAGCCAAAAACGGAATATCATGATTATTTCGAGACACTTACGGACCAAAACGGGGAGTTCAAGATACCGGGGAAGGGGCTGATTCTCTTTCACAACGTCAACCCCCCGAAAGTCAAGATCTTCAAGACCGGATACGGGTTCATGTACCTGGACGACCTTGGGGTTCATTTCAGGCGGGACAGCCGATTCAGCGACCAGGTGAAGTGGATCGACGGCAAGCCTATTATTTCCTTTCGAAAAAAGTCGATCGAGGAAAGAAAAAAAGCGGTCAAAAGTGAGGGGGGCATCCCGTTTAACGAAATGGCGATACCGGGGCTTCCGGAAGAAAAATATCGCCTCTATCACGAAGAGGTCACCCGGGCATTCCACGCCCTTGGCATGACCCCTTACTGGGAACAGGATCACCGGTATATTCAGATCAAAAAAGGCGGTGTCTATCCGGCGCAGCAAATGGCGGTAGAGCCGGTGAAGGGCCATAGACAGCAGACGACAGAGGACAGATGACAAAAGACGGGTCCTATCGTATGAAACTTCCCCCAATGGCACAGTCTCCTGTTGGATCAAACTGGCCGGTCTGACCTGAAGCTTCGTATAAAACCACTTCCGGTGAATCTTGAACCAGAAACCTTGAATTCGGCGATCCTCGAAGGTATAGCATCTGCTGCGATGCCACGAACTCGAAACGGAGCTGCAGCTCCCGGGGATGCGTCTGTCCTCAAACCTGAATCATGCCGCAAGATTTCCCAAACAAATGGCTGGTTTTTTCCCTGGTGGCCGCAGGGGTGTTCATGTCCACCCTGGACTCGAGCATTGTCAATGTCGCCCTTCCCGTCATCATGGCAGACTTTCAGGTGCCGCTGACGGTAACCGAATGGGTGCCCATGATCTATCTGCTGACAGTCTCTTCGCTGCTGCTGACCTTCGGACGGCTCAGCGATATCCGGGGACGGCGGCCGGTGTACTGCGCCGGGTTTGCGATCTTCTCCGCCGGCTCGCTGCTGTGTGCAACCGCCGGCAGTGCCCACTGGCTCGTGGCATTCCGAGCCGCACAGGGGGTGGGCGCTGCCATGCTCATGGCCTGCTCGCCGGCGCTGGTGGTGGACGTATTTCCCCTGGCAGAGAGGGGGCGGGCACTGGGCCTGGTAGGCATGGTGGTGGCGTCCGGCTTGACCACCGGCCCCGCCCTGGGCGGTTTCATCCTGGCGCATTTTTCCTGGAGGGTCATATTCTCCATCAACGTTCCCATCGGTATCTTCGTCACCGTGGCTGCCCTGCGAATTCTTCCCCCCATGAAGGGACCACGCCGTCGGGAATCCCTGGACTGGATCGGCGCTATCCTGCTGGCGATCTGCTTCAGCTCCTTGATCGTCGGTCTGAGCTACGTTCACCAATGGGGCCTACTCTCGGTCAATATGGGCCTTGCCGCGGTCCTGTTTCTGACAAGCGCGGCAGCCCTTGCGCGCACAGAGACCCGCAACGCCCATCCGATTTTAGACCCGGCTCTGTTCCGGATTCGGTTGTTCGTTTTTTCGGTGGCATCGGCAGTGATTCTGTTTATCGGTCTGTTTTTCATCACATTTCTCATGCCGTTTTACATGGTCCACCCCCTGGGCTTTTCCATGAGCCACGTAGGCACGACCATGATGATCCCCTTCGTGTTTCTCTTTTTTCTGGCGCCTGTCTCCGGCAGCTTGTCCGACCGGATGGGCTCCCGGATGCTATGCACGGTCGGCATGACCCTGCTGTGCGCCTCTTTGGTTCTGCTTTCCCGGCTTTCGGCCGACGCCTCGATCCTGGACATGGCATGGCGTCTGGCCCTGGCCGGTATCGGGATCGCCGTTTTCATATCCCCCAACAGCGCGGCGGCCATGAGCGCCGTTGCCGCCCAGCATCGGGGCATTGCCTCCGGGAGCGTGGCCACCGCACGCAATCTGGGAATGGTGATCGGCGTGGCCACCGCCGGCCTGATTTTCAACAGCACTTTCCGAACCCTCAATGGCGGCCGCGATATGAATGTCTACACCCCGGCCCTGGAGTCCGTTTTCATGGCGTCGTTTCAGCGCGCCATGCTGGTGGGCGCCGCGGTGGTAGGATTGGGCATTGTGGTGGCGTATCTCAGAGGCTGGGACAGCGGACGGAGGACAAAAGACTGATGACGGATGGCGGAGGTCAGATGCCCCGTCTTCGCCTCCAACTGCGCCGAACAAGACGCAGGCGCAAGCAGAAGTCAGAAACTCGGTGTGAGGCGATGGGGTAAAAGCAGGGGACGGCGGCTGAGCCAAATTTTTTGAGTTGGCTTATACAAAGCGACAGAAGTTTCATACGAGCGCCGCTGCTGACCGCCGAAGCGATCAGTTTGATCAAATGTGAAACCGTGCCATTTTGGCGTAGTTTCATACGAGCGCCGCCTCTGGCCGGCTGCGCCGACCATTTTGATCAAGGGTAAAACTATGCCATTTTGGCCTAGTTTCACATAAGAGGCCGGATTTGGATGACAGAGGCAAAAACAAAGGAAAACAAATCACCATGACGGGCTTTGTCGACCTGGGAAAAGGTGAATTCAAAGAAGATGACCTGGTGTGCTACTGTTTCCAGTACACGAGAAAGCAGATCGAGGACGAGTTTCTGCAAAACGGCCGCTCCACGATCCTTAAAAAGATTGCCCGCGAAAAGAAAGCCGGTGGATGCGACTGCGCACGGAAAAACCCGAAAGGCCGCTGATGCCTGGCCGATGTCCGCCAGTTGGTGGACAACATTTCAAAGAGGAGACAACGATGACCCCTGCACCAATCAAACCCACCATTGCCTTTGAAGACTTTCAAAAACTCGACATCCGGGTCGGGACGATCACCTCGGTCGATGAAGTGCCTGATTCGAAAAAACTGCTGAAGATGACGGTCGATTTCGGGGATCACCGCCGCACGATTCTTGCCGGGATCAAAAAGGAGCGGGAAAATCCGAAGGAGATCGAAGGTACGCAGGCCCTGTTCGTGGTGAACCTGCCGGAGCGGAAAATGGCAGGTGCGGTCTCCCAGGGGATGCTCTTTGATATCGGCTATGCGGACGAAATCATGCCGTGTCTGGCGGTGCCGGAACGGGAGATGCCGAACGGGGCGAGGGCGGGATGAAAAAGGCGCTTTGCGCCGCTGGGATGCCCGGATGCCTGGAGGCTGGGGGGCGTGAGGGGCACAAGACAGCTCTTCCGCTGGCCGCGCCAGGATTCAAGGTTCCAGTTTTTATAAACGACGCTCGAAAGGGGAATTTTTCATGACGATTCGAATCGTGCGGCTGGGCACGGACAGGGTTTCCGGGGAAGGGCTGCGGGTCGGCACGGTGCGGCGTCCGCCGCGCGGAGTGCCCAAAAGCGAGTTTTCCTCCCAGAACTGGTACGACGTCTGGCTCCCGAATGTTGCACCCAGCGCCGAACTCATGAAACTGGGGCGGGCTGCCGAATCCGAGAAAGACTGGGCCGCGTTTGTCAAAAAATACCGGGCCGAGATGGCCGAGCCGGAAAAGAGCCGGGTCCTGGATCTGCTCGCCGCCCTGTCTCACCAGACAAACTTTTCCGTGGGCTGCTACTGCGAAAACGAAGCGCGCTGCCACCGGTCCGTCCTGCGCGAACTGCTGGAAAAAAGAGGGGCGAAGATGGAGTAATTGAAAATTCAGGCCGTTTGCTACAAAAAAAGGCTGTGGGAAGTTTCTTGTTCAATATCCTCTGGCGGGAGATCGGGAGACGGCTTTTTGTCCAGCCTATAAGGGCCAGAAGACCAGCACGAGCGGTACCGCCGCCACCATCACCAGGAGGCTCAATGGGAGTCCCAGCCGCCAATAATCCCCGAAGCGGTACCCCCCCGGGCCCATGACGAGGGTGCAGGACTGGTGGCCGATGGGGGTCAGGAAGGGCGAAGAGCAGGCGATGCAAGTGGCCATGAGGAAGGGGTCCGCCGAGACTTCCAGCGCCTTGGCGATACCGATGGCGATGGGTGCCATCAGGACCGCGGCCGCGGCGTTGTTGATGATGTTGGAGAGAATGATGGTGACCACGAAAAGGAGGCCCAGGGTGACGACAGTGGGCAGTCCGGCGCCCACCGCGAGCAGGGCCTCGGCCACGGTGGCCGCCCCGCCGGTGGCCTCCAGAGCTTCGCCAAGCGGCATCATGGCTCCCAACAGAACGATCACCGGCCATTCCACACTGGTGTAAAGGTCCCGGATCGGGATAATGCGGGTCAGGATCATGGCCAGAGCCGCCATGGTGAGCGCGATCTGCACCTGCAGCACCCCGAGGCTGGTCAGGACGATGGCTGCCAGAAAGATGGCGGCGGCCAGGACGGCCCGGCGGGGCGGGCCGATGCTGACCGGGCGCGGGAACAGAGGGATGCAACCCAGACGGGTCATGGCATCGGAGATGGTATCGGCGTCACCTTGGATCAGGAGGATGTCGCCGGGCTTGAAGCGAACGTCTTTCAGCAGGGACGGCACGCGTTCGCCCTGGCGGGCTGCTGCCAGCAGGTTGACCCCGAAGCGGGCGCGCAGGTTGACCTCGCGCACGTTGCGGCCGGCCAGGCGCGAATTGGATCGCACCACCACCTCCTGGATATCCATATGGGCGCGGTCGGCAGGCGCGGGCGGCACCTCTTCGGGGTGCTGCACCCGGGCCACCACCTCGGAGGAAAAATCCCGGGAACCGGCCAGCTCGAATTCGGTCTGATGCAGGAAGGCTTCCAGGGTTTCCTTGTCTGCTTCGACCAGGATGACGTCGCCGGCCTCGATCTCTTCGTGGTCTGCCGGCAGATGGATGTGCCCGGTGCCGCCGCGTGAGAGTCCCACGTAGACGGTGTCGGTTTCGTGAAACGCCGGCACCGCCTCGATCGGTCGGCCGATGAAGTCCGAGTTTTCCGGCACCCGGACTTCCACCAGGTAGTCTTCGATATGGAAAAGATCTGTGGGCGAGGCCTGCCCCTCCCGGACCGGAATGAACTTCCAGCCGATGAAGCTCAAAAAGACCACCCCTGCCAGGGCCGTTAGTCCTCCCACCGGCAGGAAGGCGAACATGCCGTAGCCCTCTCCAAAGACCTGCTCCCGGAATCCGGAAATGATCAGGTTGGGCGGTGTGCCGATTAGGGTCGTCATCCCCCCCAAAAGGGACCCGAAGGCGATGGGGATGAGGTAGTAGGACGGCGAGCGCCCGGCTCGTGTGGCCATGCCGATGGCCAGCGGCATGGTAAGGGCCAGGGCGCCCACGTTGTTCATCAGACCGGAGGCGACGGTCACCAGAAACACCAGGGCGCCGATCTGCAGATAGATGTTGGTGCCAAATCGCTCCAGCCAGGAGGCCATCAGGGTGACGATCCCGGCGTTGGTGAGCCCCCGGCTGATGATCAGCACGGCCGCCACAGTGACGACTGCCGGATGCCCCATGCCGTTGAAGGCGTCTTTGGCCGGCACGATGCCGGTTACCACCACCGCCAGCAATGACAGGACCGCCACCAGGTCATATCGCGGGCGACCCCAAATGAACAGCACCAGTGCAGCGGCAAGAACTGCAAACACTACAGCCTGGTCGAGCATGGGGAGATCCTTATAATGTCCGGCAGTTTCGACAGCTCCGATATGGCGTTGTCAACCTGATCAAGGAAAGGGCGATGAGTTGGATTCCACATCGCCCCCGCTTTCAGCGGTATCGCCCGGAATGACGGGGCGAGGGCAGACTTTTGCGTTTTTTGTCCTCGGACCTCCGGCATCCATTTTCATTCCTGCGCCGACTGCCGAAGGGCCGCAAACAGCTTTTCAGAAAGCCGCCCGACCGTGCCGTCTCCTACGGGGTTGCCGTCGATGGTGACCACCGGAATGACCTCGGTGGTGGTTCCGCTCAAAAAGGCCTCGTCTGCGGCAAAGACCTCCTCTAAGGTGAAAAACCGCTCCTCGACCGGGATTTTCTGCTCCGCTGCGATTTCCAGCAGCACCTGCCGGGTGATTCCGGCCAGGATATTCTCGGTGAGGGGGTGGGTCATCAGCATCCCGCCTGAGACGATGAAAAAATTGGAACTGGTCGCCTCCCGGACGATTCCCGAGTCTGAGACGAAGACGGCGTCGAAGGCCCCGGAATCCAGGGCCTGTTGTTTGGCCATGACGTTTGGCAGCAGCTGCACCGTCTTGAGGTCGCAGCGGCCCCAGCGGAAATCGGTCACGGTGATCGCGGCCGCCCCATCTTTTCGAAGGTGGGCCGGCTTTTCCTTCAGCGGCCGGACGGTCATCACCAATTGCGGGACCGGGGCCTTGGGAAACGGGTGGTCACGGCGGTCCACGCCCCGGGAAATCTGCAGGTAGATGCCGGCCCGCTCGATGCCCGAAGCCCGGTAAAGCTCGTTGATGGCGTCGCGGACCTGATCGATGGAGACGGGCGGAAAGGAAAGCCCGGCCATGGAGCGGGACAGTCGCGTAAGGTGGTCTTCGAGCCGAAACAGCCGGCCGCCGTAACTGGCCACATATTCATACACCGCATCGCCGAAATTGTAACCGCGGTCTTCGATGGGCACTACGGCCTCCTCGATGGGGCCGATCTTTCCGTTGACATAGGCCAGTTCAGGCATTTTCAAGTTTCCTTTCCCGTGGAGGGTTTGTCAGAGCGTCGGAAGGCAGGTTTTTTTAATTTTTCCCCAGATGGTCCATCACCCCCCTTGCTGTTCGGGTCAAGCTCCTTTATCCGGCCGGATGGACGACCTCCGATGCCGGCACCCACCGCACCCGGTCTTTGAAGGCGGGAAGGCTTTCTTCCAGGATCTGCGCCGTGAGCGAATGAGGGTGGAGGATGCCGATGGCCTCCCCATGGCTTTCGGCGGTCTTGATCAGATGCCGAAGCTGTTTTCGGATGAATTCCGGCTCCTCGACATGGTCGACAAAGACGTCCCGCTGACCGAATCGGAGCTGAAAGAGCCTGGCCGAAGGCTGGCAGATGGTTTCTGCGGTGGTACGGCTGTCGATGAAATACAGATTCCGTTTTTTCAGGACGGAAAAGATCTGGTAGAGCTGCTCTGCCCGGGTGGTCATTTTCGAGCCCATGTGGTTGTTGACCCCGCGGGCGGTCGGCAAGGCATCCAGGTGCTCGTTGAGCTGCCGGATCAGCTCGTTGGCATCCATAGTCGTGAGCAGGGCCCCGGGCCCCGGGTCGATGTCCGGAAACTCGTTGGGTTCCATGGGCAGGTGGACCATGATCTCCACGCCCTGTTGGTCGGCCATGTCGGCGATCTTTTTTGAAAACGGGCCGTTGGGCAGGATCGAAAAGGTCATCGGCACCCCGAGACGGATGAAACGCTGGGCCATTTGCCGGTCATAGCCCAGGTCATCGACGATCAGGGCGACCTTGGGCGGTCCGACCGCAGGCGGGATCATTTCTTTTGGCAGGGGCGGTCGAACCGGTCTGTCCCGGTCCGGGTAGACCTCAAAGGGGGGCAATTCGGGCGCGGCCGCCTTGCCGGTTTGCTGCTGGGCATCGGGCGGGGCAGGGGGCGACGCCGGGCGCCCGAAAAACAGATAAAGCAGGTACCCGGCGGCCACCACCAGCGCGATCAACAGCAAAAAGCCGATGCCGACCCGCAGAAGCTGGTTTCCCAGCGAGGGGCGCTTCGGAGGCCTCCGGCGGGCGGCCGGTTTTTTCCGGGCCGGCTTTTTTTTGGATTTCTCGGCCATCTACCCCTTGTAGCCTTTGAAGATATCGTAGCTGACCAGGATTTCCAGGGCCCGCTTGACCTGAAAATCCTGCAGCAGCCGTTCGATTTCCAGGGGGCTGTGACGGCTTTTGGGCATCTCGCTTTCCTGGCCCGGGTCCTTGC
Source organism: uncultured Desulfobacterales bacterium (assembly GCA_965602445.1). GTDB lineage: Bacteria > Desulfobacterota > Desulfobacteria > Desulfobacterales > CAFBRK01 > JAIPEL01. The sequence goes on from CBFCZJ010000058.1 coordinate 8,314, forward strand.
TGTCGTCGCGCTGCTCGGACTTGTCGGATCCTTCAGGCTCCAGGTGGTTGCGCAGGTCCTTTTCCTTGAGAAGGACCGTTTCATCGACCTCTTCGGGTGGAAGGGCCCGGCGCTTGACCACGATGTCCGGAGAAATTCCCTGGGCCTGAATCGATCGGCCGTTGGGGGTGTAATAGCGGGCGATGGTGAATTTCAGGCCGTAGCCGTCCCGGAGGCTTTCCACGGTTTGCACGGATCCCTTGCCGAAGGTGGTGGTCCCCAGCAGCAGGGCCCGTTTGTGATCCTGCAGGGCGCCGGCCACGATTTCCGAAGCGCTCGCGCTTCCGCCGTTGATCAGCACGATCATGGGAAACGAATAGCTGACATCGTTGTCCCGGGCCCGGAACGCCTTGGTGTTTTTGTCCAGCCGGCCCTTGATGGAGACGATTTCGCCGTTGTCGAGGAACAGATCGGCCACGCTGACCGCCTGGTTGAGCAGTCCTCCCGGATTGTCTCGAAGGTCGAGCACGAGGCCCTTGAGCGGCTCGCCGCCGGCGTCCATGTCGGCCAGGGCCTGGCGAAGGTCCTCGGTGGTGTTTTCCTGAAAGTTGGTGATCCAGATATATCCGTAGCCGGGGCGCAGGGTGATGGCCTTGACGCTTTCGATCGGGATGATATCCCGAACCAGGGTGAAATCGATCGGCTCCTTTACTTCTTCCCGCACCACGGTGATGACCACCTCGGTTCCCTTGGGGCCTCTCATTTTCCTGACCGCCTCCCACAAGGCCATGTCCTGGGTCAGTTCGCCGTCGACCTTGATGATCTTGTCCCCGGCCTCGATGCCGGCTTCATAGGCCGGCGTGCCCTGGATGGGCGAGATCACGGTAATGACTTTATCTTTTACGGTGATCACGATGCCGATCCCGCCGAACTCTCCCCGGGTGTCGACCTGCAATTCCTGGAAGGCCTCCGGCGGCAGAAACTGGGAGTGCGGATCGAGGCTTTGCACCATTCCCTCGATGGCCTTTTCAATCAATTCCTTGGGCTCGACCTGATCGACGTAGTTTTTTTCGACCAGTTCGATGACCTCGGAAAAGAGCTTCAATCCCTCGTAGGTTTCATCGCTGTAGGCAGAAAGCTCCCGGTAAAAGCCCGCACCGATGACCAGCATCGCGACGATGACCACTGCCGCCGCCGCAAGCCGGATGCTCCGTTTATCGAGTCGCGCCATGGTGAACTCTCCTTATGGTTTCCGGGGTATGCCGTCGGAACGGTATTCTGACAGGCGCTCTACCCCTGGCTGAGCCAATCCGCCGGGTCGAGGGGCTTTCCGTGATGCCTGATTTCGAAGTAGAGGCTCGGTCCGATCATGGAGCCGGTATCGCCGACCGTGGCGATGACCTCCCCGGGGTCGACCCCTTCTCCCTTTTGCTTGAACAGCTCCTCGGCATGGGCGTACAGGGTGTAATAAAACGATCCGTGATCGATGATGATCATATTGCCGTATCCCTTGAACCACTCCGCATACAGCACCGTGCCCGCGCTCACCGCATGAATCGGTTCGCCGCGGTCGGCGCGGATGTCAACCCCGCTGCGGAAATTGACCACGTTGAAGCGGGGATTGCGGTACTTGCCGAAGCGATTGACTATCTTACCCCTCACCGGCAGGGGAAGCAACCCCTTGAGCTCGGTAAAAACCTTTCCCTCCAGAGGCGGCGGCGCCCCTGCCGGGGGCCTTTCCCGGAGGCCCTGAAGCACCCGCTCCAGTTCGGCGGCGGCGTCTTTCAACGCGTGGATGGCGGCTAGCTGAAGGGTTTTGTCTCTGCGGATCCGGGAAAGAATTTCCTCCCGGCGTCGTTTTTCCCGGTTCATGTCCGCGATCCGGTCCTCCAAGGCGGCTTCCACCTCCATTTGCCTCTTTTTTTGGACATATAGTTCTGCCTGGGTGCTTTCCAGGCGCCGGCGGCGGCTGCAAAGCCGGTCCCAGAGGGCCTCGTCGGACGCCATAATCCTTTCCAGAGCCGATTTGCGGTGGACCAATTCCCCTAAGGAATCGGCCGAAGCCAGAAGATTGATGCTTCCGAGCCACTGAAGCTTGTAATAGGCTTCCAACCGGCCGGCGGCGGCGAGTTCAAGCCGGGAGATCTCCTCTTTAAGAGACTGTACCTGACGCTGGTTTTCGTCAATTTTTTGCGTCAGCGCTTCGCGTTCCCGGCCAAGCCGTATGCTTTGGCTTCGCGCCTGGTGCAAGGCCCGCTCAACCTCGTCGAGCCGGCCGATCACTGTCTTTTCCCGCCGGCTGGCTTCGGCCAGAGCGGCTTCGCTTTTTTCGATCTTTTCAGCGATGGCTTCGGCTTTTTCCCGGACCTGGTCCGGCGCTGCCGCCGCCGGCGGTTCCCGCTCGCCCTTGGGCAGGACCTGAATGTATCGCGGCCGGTGCCGGACATATCCGGTGCGGCCGTCGAAGCCGATGTGCAGCCAGCCGTCCAAATGGCCGAGCACCTGGACCCGGGTGCCCCTGCCCAGGACGGCAACGGGTTCCTGATCGGTTCCCGGATCGGGCCGCACATTGAGTCGATCGGTGACGACCAGGGCCGTTTCTTGCGCCCAGACCGGCGGGGCATACAGCAGCGCGCAGACGGCGGCGGCCAGCGCTGCGATCAGCAGTCCATTGCGGCTCTCTGCCCAAAGGAGTCCGGCTCGATGGGCTTCCGGTCGTCTTTTTCGATTTTTCCTGTCCATGAAGGATGTCGTATGCTCTTATTACAACGGCTCCGACAGCGGCGTCTGGCCAAGGAACTGTCGGAGGGACAGATAGCAGCCCAGCCATCCCACGAGCATGCTGCCGGCCAGCACCATGGCGACCGTGGACAGCGGCAGAAACCGCAGCTTCAGCAGGGTGCCGGCCAGACTCTGATCCAGGCTTGTCGAGGCAAACAAAAAGGCCGCCAGCAGCCCCCCCAGACCGAGGGCCCCGCCGGCCGCGCCGAGGATCAGCCCTTCGAGATAAAATGGAGCCTTGATGAAGCCGTCTGTGGCACCCACCAGCCGCATGACCTCCACTTCCTGGCGGCGGGAGTAGAGAACCAGGCGCACCGTGTTTGCCACGATAAACACCGAGGCGGCAAAAAACAAGGCGCCCAGCGCGTAGCCGCCGAGCCGGAAAAGCCCGACAATGGAGCTGATCCTTCCGATCCACTGCTGGCCGTACTCCACCTCTGCGATTTCCGGAAGCGCTTCTAAGCCGGTTGCCAGGACCTCCATGGCGGCTTCGCTCTGGGACTCTGGAATCATGCGGATTTCAAAGGCGTCCGGCAGCGGGTTCTCTTTCAGATTTTCCAGCAGGGAGGGTTGTCGCTTCATGGATTTTTTGAGCCGCTCCAGGCCCTCCTGCCGGGAAATGAAGGTGGCATGATCCACGCCGTACATACCCGAGATCTGCCGCAAAAGAGGCTCGATTCTCTCCTGCGGCACCTGGTCATGCAGGTAGACCATGATTCGGGCCCCCTGCTGCCAGGGGTTGATCAGCTCGGCCGTGTTGATGAAGAAAAGGACGAAGGCACTGACAATGAGCACCGACAAGGCGATGGTGATCACCGTCAGGGTGTTGACGAACCGGTTTTCGATGATGTCCTGAAAGGCTCTGCGGTAAAAGCGCATCATCGGTCGTCGAGTCCCGCCGGGGTGATTTCCTTCAAATGCCCCTGATGAAGATGCACGACACGGCCCCCTGTTTTTTTGATCAAGCTGCGGTCATGGGTGGCCAGCAGCACCGTGCCGCCCCGGGTATGAAACCCCTTGAGCAGATCGACGATGACCGCGGCCGAATCCTCGTCCAGGCTTCCGGTGGGTTCGTCTGCCAGGATGATCTTCGGGTCGCCGGCCACCGCCCGGGCCACGGCAACCCGCTGCTGCTCGCCGCCGGAAAGGCTGGGCGGCAGCGCCTCGGCCTTGTCCTCCATGCCCACGGTGCGAAGGACGCTGCGGACCTTTTTCTGGATCAGGCGGAATTTTTTCCCCGCCGCCTCCAGGACCAGCGACACGTTTTCGAACACCGTTTTGGTTGGAATGAGCTTGTAGTCCTGGAAGACGATGCCGAATTTGCGCCGCAAAAAGGGGATCCGCTTGGCGGGGATCCGCGAAAGGTTCATGCCGTCCACCAGGATTTGCCCTTCGGAGGCCCGCTCTCCCAGGTACAAAAGCCTGAGCAGGGTGGTTTTGCCCGCGCCGCTTGGACCGGTGACAAAGTAAAAGGCGTTTTTGGGAATATCCAGGGAGATGTCCACCAACGCGTGTTTGGGGCCATAGCGTTTGTGCACGTGAAAGAGACGGATCAGGGCCTCGGGTGCACTGTTGGCGGTCATGGCATCTTTTCCAGCCCCATGGCTCTGTACAAGGAGGCTTTGGAGATTTTAAAATCGTACAGGGCGTTGTAGTAGTTGGTCAAGGTCCGGGAAAGCAGCGTCTGGGCGTCGAGCACATCGGTTGTGGTGGCCATCTGCTCGGTGTAGCGCTGCTCGGTGATCCGGAAGTTTTCCTTGGCCTGTTCAACGGCCTTTTCCACAGCCCGGATGTTGCTTTCCGAATCCTGGGTGCGAAGATAGGCTTCTTTGACCTCCTGTTCGATGGCGTCCCCGATCTGGGAGCGGCGGTACTCCGCCTGGGACAGCCGGCTCAACTTCTCCCGGACCGAGGAGTTTGTCTTTCCCCACTTGAACAGTTCCCAGGTGGCCATGGCAGAGATGTCCCATCCGTCCGGATCGTCGATGAACCCGACCGGGTCTCCGGAGCCGACCGCGTATCCCGTCTCGTTCCGGAAATAGGTTCCCTCCAGGGTGATCGTGGGAAAGTAGCTGCTCCGGGAGATCTCGACTTCCCGGGTGGCGATTTCGACCTGCAGGTCTCCGACGACAAGCTCCTTTCGCTCTTTTTTCGCCGTTTCCAGGCAGGTCTCCAGATCCAGCTCGAGAGTCGAGTACTCCTGAGTGTCGACCAGGGCGACCGGTGCGTTGATGGGTCTTCTGAGCAGTTTGTTGAAGTCGGTCTGGGCGATCTTCAGCCGGTTTACGGCGACGATGAGATCCTGGCGTGCATTGGCCAGTTCCACCTCGGCCTTGAGAAGGTCGTTGTAAGGGATCATGCCGACCTGGTAAAAATCCCTGGCGACCTTGTGGTTGGCGGTGAGCTGCTCCACGGCCTGTTCGGCGACAACGACGATTTTTTCGGCCTTGAGGATGGAAAAGTAGGCGTTTCGTGCTGCGAAGACAATGTCGCGGCGGGCGGTTTGCTGCCGGTGCTGGGCCACGTCCGATCCGAGTTCGGCGATCTTGTATTGATTCGTGATCGCCAGTCCGGTAAACAGCGGCTGGCTGATCGTGGCTGCAGTGGTATTTTCGTCCTGGGGCCGGGTCAGAAAGCCCAAGGAACGCCGCTCTTCATCGTGATAGGTATATTCGTAGCTCGCCGAGAAGGTGGGAAAGAATTCTGTCAGGCGGGCCTTTCTCGTATATTCCGCGGCTTGGGTTTCCTCCCGGGCGATTTTCAAATCCAGATTCTCTTCCAGAGCGGTTTGGATGGTCTGATCGAGGGAGAAGGTCTCCGCCGCCGCCGATGCGCTGTAGCCGAAAACAAACAACAACGCCAAAAGGGCGGCGGCCGCCGGCCGCCGGTATTGCAGGGCCATCGTTCCAATGCGCGCTGGTTCCTTTCTGTCCACGTGGAAGCCTCCGGAATCCAATTGACCATGTGAGGTTTAGCTGCTATGCACAAGGCGAGTTCAAGGAGTGCCGCCTCCGGTTTTCCTTGCTCAGGGCCTCCACTGAAACCCCGCAACCCCATGCTTCTTCCAGTTCGGTGGAGGCTTTTTTATCCGATAACCGTTACAAAATCAACCGCCGGAGAAAAATGAAAGAAGAATTGGTTCAACTGCTCTGTAAAAAATCCTTCCAGTACAGCACAGAGCCGGCCTTCAAACTGGTCTCCGGGCGGATGAGCTCCTTTTACGTCAACTGCAAGCCGACCACCTTGAGCCCGAGGGGGATGTTTCTGGTCGGTCACCTGGTTTTCGAAGCCATCGCCGATGCCGGTGTCCAGGGAGTGGGGGGATTGACCTTCGGCGCAGACCCGATCGCCATTGCGACCGCCTTTGCCTCGGAGCTTCAGGGACGGCCGATCCAAGCCTTTTCCATCCGCAAGGAGAAAAAGGACCACGGTATCGCCCGATGGATCGAGGGGGACCTGTCGGCGGGGGCGAGGGTGGCCGTCATCGATGATGTGGCCACCACCGGTGGCTCCACGATTTCGGCGATCGAGCGGGCCCGCGAAGAGGGGCTGGATGTGGTCAAGGCGGTGATCCTGGTCGATCGGCAGGAGGGGGGCGTGGAAAATATCCGCCGGCATGTGGATGATGTCTCGGTGATCATCACCCGGGATGAGCTGGTCGCGGTATGGAAGAAGGTGAATG
>CBFCZJ010000059.1:0-14723 GCA_965602445.1 uncultured Desulfobacterales bacterium
AACTGACGCCTGAACAGCGCCGGGCGGCCGCCGAAGCGCTTCAAAAAAAATGCGCGGTCTACGCCGGCGGCTGCAAAAAGAGGGGGCGGATCGCTGAAGCCGGGTATTACGAAACGCTTGCCGAGCGCTTTGCCCCAACCCGCCCGGGGAAAACCGAAAATAGGGAAGAGAAAAACGGAAAAGAAAAATTCAAAGACCCTTTTTAGGCAGGCCTTTTCACTCTTTGCTATTTCCTTTTTTCTAATGTTTCTTTTCTTTCTCCAATCCCGGCGGCAAGCGGCACCAGCAGCAGGACCGCACAGAATGCAACCACCGCCTCCCACCCGCCCTTTTCGTAGGCAAGCCCGGCGCCCGTGATCCCCAACCATCCTCCCATGTAGTAAAAAAGAACGTACAGCGCATTGGCCCGGCCGTGGCCGCCGGCAAGCTTGCGGTTCAGGGAACCGACAGCGGCGGCGTGGATGGTGAAAAAACCGGCGCAGACGCCCAGCAGTCCTGTGACCACGGCACCAAGCAACGGCAGCGCCACCAAGGCGATTGCCGCCCAGAACATGACGGTGCCGGCGATGAGCGTGTTTCCACTGCCGAACCGGTTGCTGATGCGCCCCGCCGTCGGACCCATGAAAATACCGACGATATAGACCAGGTAAAGGGCAGTGGTCAGCTCCGTGGACAGAAAAAAGGGAGCCGCGGCCAGCCGGAAGGGAAGAAAATTAAAAATGGATGAAAACACGGCAAAAGCGCCGGCAGCGCAGAAAAAAATGCGTAAAAACGCCCATCTGCGCATCAGGCTGAAAAAACCGGCGGCGACGGTTTTTCCTCGGGCATCGTCGGCCCGTCTGGGCAGGCCGACGAAAGCGGCAGCCGTTGCGGCGAGAATGAGCACGGCTGCCGTCACGAAGGCATATCGCCAGTGCAGCGGCGGATGGAGAAACCCCCCGAGAAGGCGTCCGCCCAGTCCGCCCAATACAGTGGCCGATACGTAGGATCCCATGACCACGTTGAGGCGCTCGGCAGGAAGGGTCTTGGCCAGGTAGGCGGCCAGGCAGGTCGTCAGGGCCGGAATGAACAATCCCTGGAAGAACCGCGCAGCGACCAGAACCCAGAGGTTTTCAGACGCTGCACAGACCACGCCGCCAGCCGCGACCATCACCCCGCCGACCAGAAGAATCGGATGAATCGGCAACCGGTCGGCCAGAAAGCCGAACGGGAGATTGGCCAGCGCGATACCGAGGATCACGGCCGACACCGTCAAGGAAACGGTCACCGCATCGGCCGAAAACTCCTGCTGGAGCACCGGCAGCACCGGCTGGGTAATGTATACGTTGGTAAACGACGCCGACACGAGGGCAAAGACGATCAGCTGAAGACGGGCGGAAGAAGGGTTATTCATCGAGAAAATACTTTACCAGTAGGTTCAACATTGTCGTTTTAAAGCGGACATCACGGCTCGTCTGCTGGGATGCTGGGAGGTTAACCGGGACAGTAGCCTGAAGCCTTGGGGCCTTTTTGCTTCCCCGGGTTCCCAAAAGATGCCTTCACCTCGCCCTGTTTTTGGCTTCCCAGCTTCCCGACTTTCCAGCCTCCCAGCGGTCGCGGTGCGTCCGCACCGCGACCTACGCCATTCTCCGAATCTCTCCAAGCCTCTTTTTCATCTTTTTTTCCGACACCGGAACAGCCGTTCCCAGCTCCTGGGCGAAAACCGACACCTTGTATTCTTCCAGCGTCCAGAAAAACGCTTCCACGGCATCGCGCTTGGCCTCGGTCGTCGAAGGCGAAAGCGATTCGAGCATCTCGGCCAGGCCATCGGCAAAGGGCAGAACCGATGCTTCCTTGACCCGGTCTTTTTCCAGATTCTCCACCCCGCGCCGGGCTCGAAGCGTGAGGGCGGAGACGTAGCGGGGAAGGTGGTCGATGTGTTTCTCATCGTATAGCGCGATGAAGTTGTCGGGCACCAGACCGGCCAGCGTTTTCCGAAGACCGTGTAAAAAGTCGAGGATTTTGGGCCGGCCCGCGCTGGCCTGCTCCAGGTCCGAAAGGGTCGACCGGGCCTCGGCCGCCGCCTCGATCACCGGCACCACGGCGGACAGAAGCTTCTGGCCGCGGTGAAAAAGCTCGGCGGCCGCGGTTTCCCGATGCGCTTCGAAGGCCTCTTTCGAGCGGATGTTTTCGGCAAACAACTGTCGAAACGCTTTTTCAAAGATCTGGGCCTCGATCCGCTCTTCTCCGCCCAGGACGACGGCCAGCCGGCAAACCGCTTTGGGAAGGGCGATCTGGCGACGGAAAAATGCAAGGTCCTTTTTGTAGATGCGCCGGTAAAGGGCCGCCACCCCCTGCCGGTGGGCCTCGACCGCTCGGCGACGGTCCTGAAACAGCCGGAGATCGATCCGCCCGTCGTTTTCCTGAAGACCAGGGTAGACCTTCCAGGCCGGGCCGTCCCCGGTTTCCAGCGCGATTTCCTCCGGCAGCTCGCCAAAGTCCCAGGATTCGATGTCGTCCCGCTCCCACCGGCGCCGGGCTTCTGCCAGGGGCTCGGAATCGACGCTGCCGGCGGCATGACCGCTGAGAAGGCGGTGGTCCCGCCCGGCCCTGATTTCTTCCCCCTTCGGCCCCACCAGGGCGATCCGCATTTTCAGATGCTCGGGCAGGGCATCGTCCGGCCATGCCGAGGCCGGGATCTCCAGGTTGAACCGCCGGTAGATGAATTCTCCCAGCGCAGAGGTCAGGGATCCCTCGGTTCGGGGCATCTCCCTTACGATGGTTTGCACCGTGTCGGCCACCGGCACCAGATGGCGCCGATAGGGCTTCGGAAGTCCCCGGATCAGGGCGGAGACCTTTTCTCCGAAAAGGCCCGGCACCAGCCAGTCCAGGGATGACGGCGGCACGTTGGACGCATCGGAGGCCGGGATCCGGACGGTGACCCCGTCCATTCCGGAGCCGGGACTGAAGCGGTAGTCAAGGACGAACTGTCTTCCGCCGGCGTCGAACCGGTCCGGGTACCGGCTGATCTCGCGCCGGTCGGGACGCTGAAGCAGCAGATCCTCCTCGGTCATTTCAAGAAAGGAATCACCGCCCTGCTGCTTCAGGTAGCGGGAAAACGTTCGGACATCGGAGATGGTCTCGGCAATCCGCTGCCGGTAGAAAGAAAAGACCTCTTCGTCGGACACCAGAAGGTCCCGTCGGCGGAACTTGTCCTCCATCTTTTGGATCCGCTCGATGAGCGACCGGTTGTGAATCATGAAGGAAAAGGGCTTTTTTAGATCTTCTTCAACCAGGGCGCCCCTGACGAAGATATCCGACGCTTCTGCCGGGGCGATCTTTCCGTAGTCGACCCTCCTGTCCTCGACGACGATCAGTCCGAACAGGACGACCTGCTCGGAGGCGACCACCTGCCCGCGCTTTCGCTCCCAGTGGGGCGCAAGATGAGTGCGGCGGCAAAGCGACCCGCCCAGCGGCTCCAGCCACCGGCTGTCGATCCTGGCGGCGGTTCGGGCAAACAGACGGCTGGTCTCCACCATTTCTGCAGCCACGATCCATTCCGGCGGCTTGTCGAACAGGGACGAGCCGGGGAACAGCATCGCCTCGCGCCCCCGGGCCGCCTGGTAAATCTGCTTTTTCCGACGCACCGCGATGCCCGAGAGAAACCCGCTCAGAATCGCCCGGTGAATGGCACCGTAGCGGTCTTTGTCGGGATTGCCCAGCGCCTCTTTTTCTTTCGTTGCGGTGTCCTTGCCGCCGGTCAGACCGCCTTCCTTGACCTCCTCTGCCAGTTGGAAATGCAGATCCCGCCACTCCCGCATCCGGCGGAAGGAAAGAAAATGCTGCCGGCAGTATCGTTTGATCCGGCCGGTTCCCATGGTTTTCCGGGCCTTGGCAAAGGCGTCCCAGATTCTGAGCAGGGTGAGAAAGTCCGACTCCGGATGGCGAAACCGGGCGTGGGCGGTGTCGGCCGCTTCGGCCTGATCTGCGGGCCGCTCCCGGGGGTCTGAAATGCTCAGGGCCGCAGCGATCACCAACACCTCTCGGATGCAGCCCTCCTTTTCGGCTTCGATGAGGATCCTTGCGATGCGCGGATCCACCGGCAGCGACGCCATCAACCGCCCCCGCCGGGTGAGCCGGTACCGTGCCGGAGACGCTTGCCCCTGCCGCCTTTGCCTCTTTGCACCGGCTGGCGTCGGCACATCGCCAGGGGTCTGATTTTCTTCGATGGCGCCCAGCTCGACAAGGAGCCGGTAGCCGTCCTTGAGGCTTGCGGCAGAGGGCGGGTCGATAAAGGGAAAGGACTCGATGTCGCCCAGGTCCAGATCGAGCATGCGAAGAATCACTTCTGCCAGATTGGCGCGCAGAATCTCCGGGGGCGTGAACCGCGGCCGGCTCAAATAGTCCTCCTCGGAGTAAAGGCGGTAGCAGATCCCATTTTGTACCCGCCCGCATCGGCCCATCCGCTGGTCGGCGCTGCTCCGGGAAATCGGCATCACCGGAAGCGTCGTGGTCCGGGAGCCGGGTAGATAGCGGGGGATCCGCGCCAGCCCGGTATCGACGACATACCGGATGCCCGGGATGGTGATCGAGGTTTCGGCCACGTTGGTGGCCACGACGATCTTCCGTCCCCGGCCGGTTTGGAAGATCTTTCGCTGGTCGGCGCCCGCGAGCCGGGAAAACAGCGGCAGCACCTGCACCTCGGGCCGGCTTCCGCCTTCGATGATTTCACAGGTTTCCCGGATGTCCTGCTCGGTGGGCATGAACACGAGCACGTCCCCGTGGGGGCTTTGCTTCTGGATCCGAGCCGCGATCCTGGCCGCCTGCTCTGCGATAGTGGCCTCTTCGCCGGTTTCATCGCCGGACGGATCGGCCTGGTAGCGCACCTCCACCGGGAACAGCCTTCCGGAGACCTCGATGACCGGTGCGTCGTCAAAGGCCCGGGAAAACTTCTCGGTGTCGATGGTGGCCGAGGTCACGATAACCTTCAGATCCCGGCGCCGGGGCAGAAGGGTGCGCAAGATGCCGAGGATGAAATCGATGTTCAGGCTGCGCTCGTGGGCCTCGTCGACGATGATGGTGTCGTAGGCGCTTAAAAACCGGTCCCGGCGGGCCTCGGCCAGCAGGATCCCGTCGGTCATGATCTTGACGAAGGTGTTCTTGCCGGTGCGGTCGGCAAACCGGATCTTGTGTCCCACGGCATCGCTTCCGCCGGTGCCCAGTTCTTCTTCGATTCGCTGGGCCACGGTGACCGCGGCGATGCGTCGGGGCTGGGTGCAGCCGATCGCGCCGTCGACGCCCCTTCCCGCGGCCAGGCAAAACTGCGGGATCTGGGTCGTCTTGCCCGATCCGGTCTCACCGGAGATAATCACCACCGGATGCGAGGAGATCGCCTCGAGAATTTCGCTTTTCTTTTCGAAAATGGGCAGGGCCGTGTTGAAGTTGGGCGCCGGCCGATGGTCCATCCGCCACCGGCGCTCTGCGATCGACCGGGTCATGCGGCCCTTGACCCCGGAGATGCGACGGCCCAGCCGCTGCGGGTCCTGTCCCTGGGCGGCCGCCCGGCGCAGGTCTTTTACGATGCGCTGCAATCCGTGGCGGTGGGGATGGCGAACCTCGGAAAGCCGCCGTTCGAGTTCTCGTATCTGTCTTTCCAGTTGATTCATTTCGCTTCCGAATTTGAAAAAAACGATCAGTTATCATACTATCACGGCATCGCAAGAGCAAAAACCGGCCTTTTCCCGAAGAACAAAGGAGCGCAGCATGAAATTTGTGGTCATCGGCGCCGACGCCGCCGGCATGAGCGCGGCCAGCCGCGCGAAACGAAACCGGCCCGACCTTGAGGTGACCGTCCTGGAACAAACCCAGGACGTCTCCTACAGCGCCTGCGGCATGCCCTACAACATTGCAGACCCCCATCGGGATATCGAAGAGCTGGTGGTCCGGCGGGCGGAGGTATTTCGGGAAAAGCAGGGGATCGACCTTCGCACCGGGCACAGGGCGGAGCGGATCGATCCCGATGCACGGACGGTCGCCGGCAGCGCGGCCGACGGAACCCCCTTTACGCTTTCCTACGACCGGCTGTTGATCGCCACCGGCGCATCCCCGGTCGTGCCTGATCTTCCCGGGCTGGACCGTCCGGAGGTGGCTACTTTAAAGAATTTGCGGGACGGCCGGAAGATTAGGCAGCTGTTGGCCGGCGGCCGGGTGAAAAAGGCGGTCGTGATCGGGATGGGCTATATCGGCCTGGAGATGATCGAAGCGTTCCGCAACCGCGCCATCGAGGTGTCCATGGTCAAGCCCGGAAAAGGGTTTCTCCCGTGGCTCGATGAAACCCTTTCTTCCGAGGTGCAAACGGAGGTCGAAAAGCACGGTGTCGGCGTCCATCCGGGCCATGAAATCCTTCGACTGGAAAAAGCCGACGGACGACTCGCCCTGGTCTGCGACGCATTGACCCTGGACGCCGATCTGGTCCTGGTCGCCGCCGGGATTCGCCCCAACAGCCGGATCGCCGAAGAGGCCGGCCTTTCTCTGAGCGTATCGGACGCCGTTTCCGTGGATCGCACCCTGGCCACCTCCGACGAACACATCTATGCCGCCGGCGACTGCGCCGATGCTTACCACATGGTCACGGGGAAAAAGACCTGGATCCCGCTGGCATTGGTGGCCAACCGCGCCGGCTGGGCCGTGGCCGACAACGTTAGCGGCAAGAGGGCGGAAATCCAAGGCGTGGCCGGAACGGCTGTTTTCAAGGTCTTCGACCTGCAGGTGGCCCGCACCGGCCTGACCGCCGCCGAAGCCGAGCAGGCTGGTTTTTCACCGACGAGCGTCACGATCAAGACCCGGTCCCGGGCCCATGCCCACCCCGGCTCCACCGCCGTGCACGTCCACCTGGTCGGCGACCGGGAATCGGGCAGGCTGCTGGGGGCGTTCATGGTGGCAAGGGAAGGCGTCCACCGCATCGACGCGGCGGCGGTCGCACTTCAGGCGCAGATGAGCGTTTCCCGTTTTGCCCAGGCGGACCTGGCCTACGCGCCGCCCTTCGGTCCCACTTGGGATCCGTTGCTCACGGCCGCCAATCAGCTCGTCAAAAAGCTCTAGCGCCGCTGCCCCCCGGACCGGTTCGAACCGGACCGACGGGTTTTGGGCTGCCATGCTGGCATGAAGCGGTATTTTATGGTAGAAATATCGAACTTTGAAGCGCCAAACCTCGACCCGCAAGGAAACGGCGATCATGGAAAAAGAATCTTACAACCGCAAGGAGCTGGCGGACCTGCTCGACGTGGGGGAAACCACCCTCGACAACCAGATCATCCCGGTGGTCCGCGCCGTGCTGGCAGAAATCCTGGACGAGACCGTCAAGACCCTGATCGACCAGAAAGAGCGGATCGAATTTCTAGAGGAGGAGAACATTGAGCTTCACCGGCGGCTGAGGATATTGGAGGCCGAGCTGTTCCCTGACCTGGCCGCAGCAGAAGAACCGGAGGCGGAGTTCACCGAAACGGCGATGGTCGATCTGGAATCAGTGCTCGGCCTCGAGCTGGAAGGTGCCCTTCCCGCCGTAGAGGCCAAGGTCGAAGAAGAAGCAACGGCCGAGGCAGACAATCCGAAAGCCTCTGAAAAAAGGGACAAAAAATCGACGTGAAAAGCTACCGCAAGGAACTCTGGTTCGAGGTGCCGACCCGGCGCGCCTTTATCAACATCACCCCCCAGGTGGAGCAGTGCCTGGCCGAAAGCGGGATCGCAGAAGGGCTCGTGCTGGTCAATGCCATGCACATCACCGCGTCGGTGTTCATCAACGACGACGAATCCGGGCTTCACCACGACTACGATGTCTGGCTGGAAAAGCTGGCCCCCCACGAGCCGGTCTCCGGCTACCGGCACAATGTCGGAGAAGACAATGCCGACGCCCACATGAAGCGCCAGATCATGGGAAGAGAGGTGGTGGTGGCCGTCACCGACGGCCGGCTCGACTTCGGCACCTGGGAGCGGATCTTCTACGGAGAGTTTGACGGACGGCGCAAAAAGCGGGTGCTGGTCAAGATCATCGGCGAATAAAACGGCTGCGCCGTTTTATATGGGCGGTTTCGCCGCCGGCGCTTTCAATAAAGGGGCATTTTTACCCGCCTGAAGAAGCGGCCATATTGATGGCCGTCCTACCGACAATGGACACTTTTATGCATGTGAAATGCGGGAAGATTAGAAAGCGTTTGACAAAACCACGCAAAACTTTTAACTTTTGCGCACACGAAATGCGTGAAAGTTAGAAACATGCTTTATCTGGTTGGCGAAAATATCGACAAGGCCCGCGCCCACTATCAGGCCGAATCCGGCAAGATCGTGCAGTTGATGCGTGGCATATATGTCGATTCCGGCGACGACATCGACGCCACCGTACTGCGTCATGCTGCGCGCATCGCGCATTACCTATATCCGCGCGCCTATCTCTGCGCGGCGAGTGCGGTCTTGCTTGCGCCGACGCGAGACGGGCGGCTGTTTATCAGTGGCTCTCGCAATCAGCGGACCCGAATCAGGACGCTGGAGATTATTCAGAACGTCGCGCCGATGCATCCCTCGACGGCAACGGCCGTCATCAAGGACGGACAGGGGGAATTCCAGGTTTCGGTATCGGCGATCCGCCAGCGCTTTCTTGAGGCTTTTCGCCTGCGAAGCGAGCATGCCGCGTCGATTGACGATGCCATGCGTGCCGACCTCGCAGCGCGCCTGATCGAAGAATATGGCGACCCAAGGGGCGCCGCCGACGCGCTCTGGGCACTTGCCCGCGAAAATGAATGGTACCGCGAGGGCGAGCAAGCCGAACGCTACCTTCTCAAACGGCTCGCCGCCGTGCCGATACGCAACGAGGCGGCCCTGAATTTTACGGTTGCCTGGCACGGCCAGCCGATCGGTGAATTGCGTCATGACGGGTTTGAATGGCGCTGGAAGGCGGCTGAAGGATTTGGCCTGCCACTTGTCCGCCAGACCGTGCCTGGCAGGCTGCCGCCGTTCATTCTTTCCTTGTTGCCGGAAGGCTGGCTCGAACGCGTTCTCAAAGACCCCGATGAGCGGACGCTTCTGCGCGGGGGCAAACGCTATTTGTCCAATATCGTCATTACCGAGCACCCGGAGGATATTGCGGCGTTACCGTCTGATGTGCTTGCCGCCGCACTTGCCTCCCACAGCACGGATGGTGTCTTTACCGGTAAATATACCGGTCCCGGGCGCGGGGACTTCGAGCACGACTTCGAAGAAAATCTCGCTCGGCTCTATGCCCGTGCCGACACGCCGCGACTATCCGGCATCCAGATCAAGGCACCGATGTTTTTGGACGGTGACGGCGTGCTGCGACCCAGTACGGGCGAGCCCTTCACCCACATCTTTAAACCGTCAGGCACCGGCGGGTTCCAGGCGCTGCCGCTCATCGAATTTCTCTGCATGGCGCTTGGCCGTGGTGCCGGATTCACCGCTCCCGACACGGCGCTCGTGCCAATGCCCGACGGCATGCCGCCAGCATCGCTCGTCGAGCGCTTTGATATTCGCACCTCCCCTGATGATACGCGATTGATGGCGCTCGAAGATTTATGCTCGGTCCTCGATCTGCCCCCCGATGCCAAATACAGCGGCACGATCGAGCGCATCATGCGCGCCGTCAGGCCGCTATCGACCGCCCCCGAAGAGGATTTGCGCCTCATCTTGCAGCGCGCGCTCTTCGCTTGGCTCGTTGCCGATGGGGATATGCATCTCAAGAACCTTGCACTGATCAAGACCGCAGAACCCGGTGACAAGGGGTTTCAGACGGTCAGGCTCGCACCGCTCTATGACGCTGTGACAACGCGGGTCTTTCCGCGCCTTGAGGATGACCATCTGGCTCTCAAACTCAACGGCAAGGACGACAGGCTCAAGCGTGCCGATTTCCTTAAGCTTGCTGCCACTGGCGGCATGAGCGCTGCCGATGCGCAAGACGCCGTCGACACGCTGTTGGCACGCTTTGCTTCGACGCTGGATACCGTCACTTTACCCGAACTCGATGATATCAATGAGGACGATGCAGCCAGGGCCGAACAGATGCTCGCAATTTGCCGCTCACGTCTGGAGCAATTCGTGTAGGTGAGCAAAGCAGCTGATCGAAATAGCAGATTGGCGGTCAAGAGCATTTAGTCAATGTTCAGCGAATCACCCCCCAGGTCGAACCGTGCCGCCGAATACATCACGCGGATTGGGTGTGCCGATCCGCGATTTTTCGTTTCACGCCTCTTCAAGACCGATTGTCCGCATGCCGGCCATCGGGGAGGGTTGGATAGAATCTGTTTTTTTCGAGCCCGCAGATGGACGCAGATTTGAATAGGGCCGTGATTTTGGCGCGAAACGAGCAGGAACAAAGGGAGGGAAGGCATGACATCCGCGCAGGCGATGCTCATCATTCCACTTTTCGTGTTTTGCCTGGGCTATTTTTTCTACCTGTTTTTCCGGTACCGGAAATGACGATTCGCGGGAAAAACAAATACTGTTTTGCCTGAATGGCGCAGACGGCGTTACCCGGCAGTCGCCGGCGGATTTTCGAGAGTCACCGGCAGCCGAACCTCGAAGGTCGATCCTTCGCCGGGGGCGCTTTCCACGTTGACGATGCCGCCGATGGACTCGACCAGCCCCTTGACGATGGGAAGCCCGAGCCCGGTGCCGGTGATATAACGGGTGTTGTCGTCCTTGACCCGGTAGAACCGATCGAAGATCTTCTCCAGGTGCCTGGCCTCGATACCGAACCCGTTGTCCACCACGCGAACGCGCGCATAAATCCCGCTGACGTCGGCCAGGACCTGGATCCTTCCCCCTTCCGGGGTGTAATTGAGGGCGTTGGAAATGAGGTTGCCGAAAATGCTCTCCAGGCCGATCGGGTCCGCGGTGACCGCCGGAACGGCGCCGTCGATGCCCAGTTCCAGGGTCTGCTTTTTTGCTTCGGCACGGTCTTTCAGGAAGCGGACGATTTCTTCGAGCAGGGGAGCCAGTTCGACCGGCTTGGGCTCATGGCAGATTTCGCCCTCTTCGATGCGGGAAAGATCGAGAAGATCGCCGATGAGATGAATCAGCCCCTGGGTCTTTTCCTTGGCCCGGCCCAGCATGTGTTTGTCGTTTTTGAAGGCCTCGCCCACCATGTCGTTGAGTACGTGGGCAAGCTGTTCGTGAATGGTGGCCAGCGGCGAACGCAGCTCGTGGGAGACCTTGGCCACGAATTCGCTCTTGAGACGGTCCAGGGACTTGAGCCCGGTGATGTCCACCACGTTGACCACCGCCCCGAGACACTCCCGACGATCGCCAAGCACGGGCTGTCCCCGGGCTAGCAGAAAATTCCCGTTTTCCAGTTCGAACTCTGCGGCGGGGATGTCCTCGAAATCCACGTGGCGGCCGGTGGAAATCTCCCGCACCAGCCGGCACAGCCCGGCGTCCGGGATGCAGTCTTCGATGGGCTTGCCGATCCCGTTTTCAAAGGACAGGCCCACCAACTGCCGGAATGCCGGATTCATCAGCACCACCCTGGCATCGGCGTTTGTCACCAGCACCCCGTTGGGCAGCGATTCCACGATGGTGCGAAGGCGGCTTTTCTCGGTGCCCAGGTCCGCGAGGGTTCTTCTGCGCTCGGCTTCCAGGGAGGCCTTCTCCCTTTCCAGACGGAGCTTTTCCTCGGCCCGGTTGACCACGATCCGAAGCTGCTCCGGGTCGAACGGCTTTGCAATGAAATCGTAGGCGCCGTGTTTCATCGCTTCGATGGCCGTTTCCACGGTGGCAAACCCGGTGATGACGATGACCAGGGGCGGGGTCGGCTGTCTGCGGATCCGGTCGAGCACCTCCATGCCGTCGATGCCCGGCATCTTCAAATCAAGGAGCACGATCGAAACGGCATCCGATTCGAGAATCTTCAGCGCGGCGTCACCGCGCTCGGCCGTCAGAACGGAAAATCCGGCCCTGGCCAGAATCCGCTGGCTGCCGTCGCGAATATCCTGTTCGTCGTCGACCACCAGGACCCGGGTCGCATCCGATCTCGGTTTACCGCTCACCGTCGACTCCTTTCTGTTTCCGGGCATCGACGGGAAGTTTGACAACGAACCGCGCCCCCCCTTCGGGACGATTGCCGACCGATATGCGCCCGCCGTGGTTTTCCACGATGCCGTAAACCAGGCTCAACCCGAGACCGGTCCCCTTGCCTTCTTCCTTGGTGGTGAAAAACGGCTCGAATATCCGGGGTAGGACGTCTTCGCCGATGCCGGGGCCGGTGTCGCAGATTTCCAGGCGAACCTGCTCTCCACCGGGCGCAAGACTGGTTCGCAACATAAGCTTTCCCCTTCCCTCCATGGCCTGGGCCGCGTTCAAGATGATGTTCATGAGCATGTGGTTCATCTGCTGGATGTCGCAGGAGACCCGGGGAAGTGAATCGGAAAGGTTTCGCTGGATCTCGATGTTCTGGAACAGGCTCTGGTTTTCGAGCAGAAACAGGGTGCGCTCCACCGCCCGGTTCAGGTCGTGGGGCCGCATCAAATGGCGGGTCTGGCGGGTGAACTCCAGCAGCTCCTTGATGGTGTCCCGGCAGCGCTCAGCGTCCTTGAGCACCCGCATCAGATCGGCCCGGATGTCGTCTGAAAGATCGTATTCCTCCAATACCAGCTTGGTGTAAAGGGTGATGCCGCCCACCGGGTTGTTGAGCTGGTGGGCCACCCCTGCGGCCAGCTTTCCCAAGGAGGCCATTTTCTCGGACTGCAGCAGCTGGAGCTGGGTCTGTTCCAGCTCCTGCTTCATCTGAAGGATCGGGCGCAGATCGTGGAAAAAACCGATGGTGGCCACTTCCTGCTCGTTTTCGTAGACGATGGCCGCGTTGAGGCTGATCGGAATCCGGGTGCCGTCCTTGTGCACGACCTCCACCTTGAAGGATCTCAGTTTGCCCCGCCCGTCTTCATCGTCGGCGCGCAGGCGGCGCATCACTTCGAACTCTCCGCCGTCCGGGTAGATGTCCCGGATGTCGAGATGATCCAGGGCTTCTTCCACGCTGTAGCCGAAAACCGAAGCTGCCGTGTCATTGTAAATGAGAATCTTTCCGGTCTTGTCGGCCGCGATGACGCCGTCCACCGCCGAAAGAATCAGGTTGCGCAGCAGCGCGTTTGTCCGCTGGAGTTTGGCCTCGATTTCGCTTCGCGGCGGCAGCTCGAAATCCATGCTCACCACCGCCTCGATCCGATCCCCGTCGAAGATGGGATAGGCGTAAAAGCACGGCATCGATTCGGCCTCGCCGGGGCCCCCGGACCGGCTCTGAAAGGCGCTCTTTGCCGTCTCCAGCACCTGGCGGGCGGCGCATTCGACGCAAGGAGTGGCCCGGTCGTAAAATACCCGGTGGCATTTTTTGCCGACGATTTCATCGGTCGTCATCTTGCCGTAACCGCTGTTGGCCACCAGGATCTCGAACTGTGGGGAGACAACGATCAGCCGGTTGCGAAAGGCGTCCATGGCCTTGATCAGATATCTGTTTTCCTTGCTCCCGTATCGGCTCATCGGGTTCCTTGCCGGTTCGTTTTCAGGAATCGGTCCGGTGCGCAGGTGAAGACAGGGGCAGGTTTCGTCCTTCCGGATCGGTGATCGCAAACCCTCGGCAGCTGGCGGTATCTTCTTTGTATCATACGCATTGGCCCGGATTCAACGCTTCTGTCGTTGTTCGTACCGCGTCAAACGGCTCCAAGGCCTTGACGAACTCCTCGGGCGGGACCTGGATGCCGGTCCACAGGGCAAAGGTCCGCCGGGCTTGAAACGCCAGGGCCCGCAGCCCGTCGGTGAATTCTGCCCCGATGCGGGCGGCCGCCGCCGCCCAGATGTTTTCTCTTCGGCCGTAGTTCAGGTCGAAGACCAACCGGCATCGATCTGGTTTCAGCCGCTCCGCCAGCTCGGCCAGGGCCGGCGCCTCTTTGGCGCTGGACACCGAGGTGGCATTGACGATCAGGTCCGCGGCAACCGGTCCGGCGGCCAGATCCTCCAGGGAGACGGCCTTTCCCCGAAAATCCCGGGTCAGCCGAGCGGCTTTTGCCTGCGACCTCCCCGCCACCGTCACCTCCGCAGAGCGAAGCCAGCTCAAGATAAACACCGCCGCCCGCGCCGCGCCGCCGGTGCCCAGAACCACCGCGCGACAGCCGTCGACCTCGAATCGTAGATCGGCCAGTGCGTCCATAAAGCCGATGGCGTTGGTGTTGTACCCCTTGAGCTTTCCTTTGTTGATCACAATGGTATTGATCGCCCCGATGATGTTCGCCCCCTCCGACAAGATGTCCATGTAAGGAACCGCCGCCTCCTTGAAGGGAACGGTCACGTTGGCCCCGGCGATATTGAGCACCTTCAGGCTCTGTATCGCCCGCCCCAGGTCGGCCATATGCACACAAAACGGCACATAGGCGCCCCGGATCCCCGAGCGTTTCAAAATGCGTGAAAACACTTCCGGGGATTTGAGCTGCGCCGCCCTTTCATCGGAAAGGATGCAAAACACCTTCATGGCGAACTTCCCCCAAACGACCTTCGTACTCGATGACATCATTTCAGGGACGGTTTTCAGATCGACGAAAAACGCACCGCGCGGAGAACGCAGAGAAATGCCTCAAAAAATTCTCTGCGCATCCTCTGCGCTCTCAGCGTCTGTGCGGTGAAACCATGGTCAACACAATTGCGCCGGGATCACATTTCCGACTCCGGGTGAAAAACCCGGACATCTTTGAGGTCAT
>CBFCZJ010000060.1:0-14646 GCA_965602445.1 uncultured Desulfobacterales bacterium
ACCTTGAACCTCGCCGTTACCGGACCCGGGGGCAGCCGCCGCGCAAACCGTACTTGGAAAAAAGGATCTGCCAGAGCTGGAGACGGCGGGCCCTGAAGCTGCCGGCGCAGGAGAGCAGATAGTACGACCACATTCGGAAAAACCGCTCGTCATATCGGCGGCGAAGCGTTTCCCAGCTTTGCCGAAAGTTATCATACCAGGCCATCAGGGTTCGGTCGTAGTGGGGGCCAAAACAGTGCCAGTCTTCCAGAAACAGACGCTTTTCGGCGGCAGCGGCGATTTGGGCGACCGACGGAAGCATCGAATTGGGAAAGATGTACTTGGAGATCCAGGGATCCACATCCCGGACCGACTCGGTGCTGCCGATGGTGTGCAGCAAGAACAGCCCTTCGTCGGCCAGGCACCGGTGGACGACATCCATGAATACCGGATAGTTCTCCACGCAGACATGCTCGAACATGCCAATGGAAATCACCCGATCGAAGGTGCCATCGATGTCCCGGTAGTCCATCAGTTCGATGCGAACCGGCAGATCGCCGGCAGATTGGCGGATGTGTTCGACCTGCTCCCGGGAAACCGTTACACCGGTTGCCTCCACATCGAAATGTTTTGCCGCGTATAGAATAAATCCGCCCCACCCGCATCCGATGTCGAGCACCCGCATCCCCGGTTTGAGCATCAGTTTTCGACAGGTGAGATCGAGCTTCGCCTCCTGGGCGGCGTCAAGATCTTCGGCATTGGACCACCAGCCACAAGAGTAGTTCATCCGCCGGTCGAGCATGAGCCTAAACAGGTCGTTTCCAAGATCGTAGTGGTGTTCGCCGATTTCAAAAGCCCTTGAGGGGGTTGCGCGGCTCTTCCACCTGGCCTTCAGGGCCGCCCAAAGAAGGGATGTATTCCTGGAGACCTTTTTGTCCAGCCGGGCGGCCATGACCCGTTCGAAGAATTGATCCAGGGCCTGGCAGTCCCACCAGCCGTCCATGTAGCTCTCTCCCAAAGCCAGGGACCCACCGGCCAGAACCCGTGGATAGAACTCGGGATTGCGGACCTGGATATCGAAGGGGCGGTCTCCGTCGATTCTGATTCCTGCAAAATCCAGCAGCGCCTCGATCGGCTTTCTTTCAGCGGGCTTCTTCTCCAAAGCAGGCTCCTTTATAAATGGGTGCTTTCGGCACCGGCAAAAAGAGGTCAAGAGAATTTTTTTCCCCGAGAAGGTAAAATCGCCGACTCGATTTTATGTAACTATACACATATCACCAAAGATGCCGAGGTCAAGGGCTTGCAATATCGGCAAAAAGGGTTATATTGGCGCTCCCCCGGCACCGATGCCAGGCAAAACGGCGGCATGTTTCCAAATCGAAACTGCAGGCAGAAAAGAGCTTTGCGCATGAAAACCACGGTCAATTCGAAGATACGCAACATTGCCATCATCTCCCATGTCGACCACGGAAAGACGACCCTGGTGGACGCCCTGTTCCGGCAAAGCGGCCTTTTCCGGGCAGGTCAGCAGGTCGACGACCGGCTCATGGATTCCATGGATCTGGAAAGGGAGCGCGGCATTACCATCGCCGCCAAGAACTGTTCGGTCACCTGGAAGGGGGTACGCATCAACATCATCGACACCCCTGGCCATGCCGACTTTGGCGGAGAGGTGGAGCGGGCGCTTTCCATGGCCGACGGCGCCGTCCTTTTGGTGGATGCCTCCGAAGGCCCCCTTCCCCAGACCCGGTTCGTGCTGAAAAAGGCCTTGGATGCCGGCCTGAAGATCATCGTGGTGATCAACAAGGTCGACCGGCCGGACGCACGCCCTGCGGCCGTCCTGGATGAAATCTACGACCTGCTCATCGACCTGGAGGCCGACGACGCGCAGCTGGAATTTCCCCTGCTTTACGCCGTCGGCAGAGACGGAATTGCCGGAAGGCAGCCCGATGCCATGGGAGAAAATCTGAATTTATTATTCGACACCATCCTGGAGGCGATTCCGGCCCCGGCATTCGATCCGGCAGCGCCGTTTCAAATGCTCGTGGCCGACCTGGACTACTCCGACTACCTGGGGCGTCTGGCGGTCGGAAAAGTCTTCAACGGAGAGGCCCGTTCCCAGGACAGCCTGGCCTGCATCGACGAATCGGGCAGCGCCGTTCCGTTGAAGGTCAGCCGCCTTCAGGTCTACCGAGGTCTGGCCCTTTCCGAAGTGGATCATGTCGGCCCCGGGGACATCGCGGTGCTGGCCGGCATCGAAGACGTCAAAATCGGAGACACCATCTGCACCCGGGAATCGCCAGAACCCCTTTCCCGGATCCGGGTGGAAGAGCCTACGGTTTCCATGAAATTTGCCATCAATGACTCTCCTCTTGCCGGAAAAGAGGGAAAATACGTCCAGTCCCGTCGAATCCGGGAGCGGCTCTTCAAGGAGACGCTGATGAACGTGGCGATCCAGGTGGAAGCCGGCGACGACCGGGACAGCATCCTGGTCAAGGGCCGGGGAGAGTTCCAGCTGGCCATTCTCATCGAGACCATGCGCCGGGAGGGGTTCGAGTTTTGCGTAGGAAGGCCGGAGGTGATTTTTCGCTATCAGGAGGGTCGGAAGCTGGAGCCGATGGAGCGCCTTCTGGTCGACTGCGAAGAGCGCTTTTTGGGGGTCGTCACGGAAAAACTCTCGCTGCGCAGGGGGAAAATGACCAACCTGGTCAACAACGGCACCGGCCGGGTGAGGGTCGAGTTTTCCGTCCCGTCCCGGGCGCTCATCGGTTATCGTGACGAGTTTCTCACCGACACCCGGGGAACCGGCATTCTCCACGCCGTTTTCGACGGCTATGGAGACTATCGCGGGGATTGTCCCAGCCGGTTTACCGGTTCGATCGTCGCCGACCGGGCGGGCAGGGCCGTTGCCTACGCCCTTTACAACCTGGAGCCCAGGGGTCGTCTTTTCGTGGTCCCCGGCGACCCGGTCTATGAAGGAAGAATCGTGGGCGAGCACAATCGCGGTGTGGATATCGACGTCAATGCCTGCAAAGAGAAAAAACTGTCCAACATGCGGGCATCCGGCAAAGACGAGAACGTGATCCTTTCTCCGGTTACCCCCCCCACCCTGGAGCAGGCCATCAGCTTTATCCGGGAAGACGAACTGGTGGAGGTCACCCCGGTGTCCATCCGGATGCGCAAGGCGATCCTGCCGGCGGCAAAGCGTCATAAACAAAAGAAAAACGCTGCGTGATGCCGGGAACGGTTGATTGGTTGAATGGTCGAGTGGTTAATTAGGACGCATGTTCAAAGCGAACCGCTCAACCAATCCACCAATTTACAAATCAACTTTCTCTTCCGGCTCTCCGGAGGGCGGCACCGTCACCACCGGCACCGGTGCGTTTTTCACCACCTTCTCGGCGACGCTCCCGAAACCGAAGTGACCTTTTCTTCCCCGGGTGGAAAGAACGACCATGTCGATCTGTTCGTCGTTGATCTTTCTGAGAATCTCCTGGGCAGGGTCGCCCACGGCCACATGGCGGATGTAGAGGGGACAACCTTCGAGCTGCTGGGTGCAGATGTTTTCAAGCCGCTCTTCGGCCTTTTTGTTCTCCCACTCGATGATCTTGTCAATGTGCTCCTTGTCGAATTCACCATACCAGCCTTTGTGGCTGGAGAGGTCTTCGATGACGTAAAGCACATGGATTTCGGCGCCGTATTGCTGGGTCAGGGACTTGACATGGTCCAGCGCCCAATCCGCCCTTCCTGAAAAGTCGGTGGGCCATAGGATTTTTTTGATTTCCATCGTCATTCTCCCGAACTGCCGTTGTTTTTCTTTGATCGAACGGCTGGTTGGCTGAGGGGTCAAATGGTTGATTGGTTGACTGGTCGAGTCGTTGAATATTCAGGGCGCAGAGCGCCAAGCCGACCCCTCAGGCTCGATACCTTCACACCCGTCAACGAATCGACCAATCAACCCTTTTTCCAATCCAGCGCTAGCGAGGATCAGCCTTCTTGGCAGATCCTTCGATGGTGCACTGGGAAAAATCGATGGGTTTTCCACATCCCTTGCAGGTGTGGGGTCTGTTGAATTCATCTGAAAAGATTTCTTTTTCCTTCCCGCATTCGGGGCACTTGCAGATAAAGGAGCTTAGATTCTGAAGTTCTTGAAATCCCGGGCAATGGGTCGGGGTTGAACTCTCCTGAGGCATGGTCTTCTCCTTTCCTCGTCGTGGTTATTTGCGAAGCGTCGCCTTCAACTCGATGCGGGGTCCGGCAAGGGCCTGGGAAACAGGGCACCCCTCCTTGGCCGACTGTGCCTTCTCCTGGAAAGTTTTTTCATCGATTCCGGCAGCGCTGACTTCGGTTTCCAGATCGATCCGGGTGATCCGAAACCCCGCCTCCTGCTTTTCGATGGAAACCTTGGCCGTGGTATCAACGGTATCAGGCTCGTACCCGGCTTCGGTGAGCATCAGGGACAGCGCCATGGAAAAGCACCCTGCATGGGCCGCGGCGATGAGCTCCTCCGGATTGGTTCCAGCTCCTTCCTCGAAACGGGAAGTGAAGGAATAGGGGGCGCTGAGCGCGCCGCTTTCGGTTTTCACCTCTCCTTTTCCATTTTTCAGACTTCCCTGCCACCGGGCTTCTGCTTTTCGTATCGGCATCACAGCACCTCCGAATCGTTCGTTGTTGAAAGATTGTGTCATTTTTAACGGTAAAAATATATGCACGCTTTTGAAATCATAAATGGGGTCATGCCCGTATTTTATCTTTTAGAGCGCTTTGCAAAAGAACGCTCGATCGCAGCAATTTTTCGATTTCCGGGGTCAATCACATGCTATATAGATCGTAGCACGCGCTCTAAAAGTTGTTTCACCCCCAAAAATACATGGAGATCAAGTCCGAGTCAGGTTGATCAAAAAAAGCATATGGATTGTTTCGCGGAACGCGAAACTCTGATAAAAGCGCCAAAGCGATTCAATCATCAACATCCTACCATCTCAACTTTCGGGTTTCGTCACCAGTGGAGCAAAATGGGTGATTTGACGGCGGTATCATGAGTCCCGAAAGTTGATTTGCCATCATGAAAGGAACCGATGAGCCAAGACATCGACAAAGTTATCTGCTCCATGGTCCGGGTGAGCAAATTTTACGATCGCAAGCCCGTTCTTCAGGACATCTCCCTTTCCTATTTCTATGGCGCCAAGATCGGCGTGTTGGGACTGAACGGCGCCGGCAAAAGCTCGCTTCTGAGAATCATGGCCGGGGCGGACAAAGACTTCAACGGCGAGCTGATCCTCACACCGGGATACACCGTAGGGCTTTTGGAGCAGGAGCCGCATCTGGACGAGGCCAAGACCATCCGGCAAATCGTGGAAGAAGGGGTGCAGAAAACCGTTGATCTTCTGGCCGAGTTCAACCGGATCAACGAACAGTTTGCAGAACCGATGTCCGATGACGAGATGGACAAGCTGATTCAACGCCAGGGAGAGGTTCAGGAGCAGATCGACGCAGCAGACGGGTGGGATATAGACGCCCGGCTCGAGATGGCCATGGACGCCCTGCGGTGCCCGGCGCCGGAGACCCCGGTCAGGGTGATCTCAGGCGGGGAGCGCAGAAGAGTGGCCCTGTGCAGGCTTCTTCTCCGCCGGCCCGACATCCTGCTCTTAGACGAGCCGACCAACCACCTCGACGCCGAAACCGTGGCCTGGCTCGAACGCCACCTGCAGCAATACGAGGGTACCGTGATCGCCGTGACCCATGACCGGTATTTCCTCGACAACGTTGCCGGCTGGATTCTGGAGCTGGATAGAGGCCGCGGCATTCCCTGGAAGGGCAACTACTCCTCTTGGCTGCAACAGAAGCAGGAACGGCTGCGGCAGGAGGAAAAGTCCGAAAGCCACCGTCGCAAAACCCTTCAGCGGGAGCTGGAGTGGATCCGAATGACGCCCAAGGCCCGACAAACCAAATCCAAGGCGCGGATCAGCGCTTACGAGGAGATGCTGTCGGAGGACGAAGACGCCAAGGCCCGCGATCTGGAAATCTACATCCCTTCGGGGCCGCGCCTTGGAAACGTCGTCATCGAAGCAGAAGCCGTCTTTAAGGCTTATGAGGATCGACTCCTTGTCCAGGACATGAACTTTTCCCTGCCGCCCGGCGCCATCGTAGGGGTCATCGGACCCAACGGCGCCGGAAAAACCACCCTGTTTCGGATGATCACCGGGCAGGAATCGCCGGATTCGGGCCGCTTCCGCATCGGAGAAACCGTGCGGCTGGCATACGTGGACCAGAGCCGGGAAAGTCTCGCCCCGGACAAGACCCTCTGGGAGGTAATCTCCGGCGGGGACGACCTGATCGATCTGGGCAAAACAACGGTCAAGTCCAGAGCCTACGTGGCCCGGTTCAATTTTACCGGAAGCGACCAGCAAAAGAAGGTGGGCAGTCTGTCCGGGGGGGAACGCAACCGGGCTCACCTGGCCCGAATGCTCAAGGAAGGCGCCAATGTCATACTGCTCGACGAGCCAACCAACGACCTGGACGTCAACACCATGCGGGCGCTTGAAGAAGCCCTGGAAAATTTTGCCGGGTGCGCAGTGGTGATCAGCCATGATCGGTGGTTTCTGGACCGCATCGCCACTCACATCCTATCGTTCGAGGGGGACAGCCAGGTTGGCTGGTTCGAGGGAAACTATTCCGACTACGAAGCGGACCGCAAAAAAAGATTGGGCCCGGAGGCCGAGCGGCCCCACCGGATCAAGTACCGTCACCTGACACGATAGGCGCTGTTCGTTGTTTCTTGATGCTGAATCCAAAGCCGATGAACGGGCCCGGGATTCTGACGCCCTTTCACCTCGGCCTTCCCGCTTCCCAGCATTCCAGCCTCCCGGCGGTGTGTCGGCGCTGGATTCACCGTTCCGCAGCGACGCAAAAGGTGAATGACCGATATGGGAAATGAATCCAATAGGCCAAAGACGCCGACATACCTTGTCTTCTACCTTCTGTTTTCCACCGACTTTTGGCGGATTTTGATGGGGGCGGCGGTGTCGATCCTGGCAACCCCCTACCTCGCTCCCATGGGGTTTTCTGCGGCCGGCCGGGCCATGCTCTATGTGATGGTGGCCGCGATCGGATGGACGATCACCGCCGCTCCGGCCCGCTGGATCACCCGGGGGTTGAAAAAAGCGATCCTTGGGGGCTAGCGCCGCCACTGGCCACTGGGGCGTCCAGTTTGATCAATGCTGAAACTTATGTCGAAGCCTCTGCCGATGTAGTGAACGGCCTCCGTGCCGTTCATGAAGGCACGACACGGAGGTCGTGCCCTACAAAAACCCCGGCTTCGACCGAAGTTTCACATAAGCCCCGCCGCTGATTGCAGGACAATCAGTTTGATCGGAAATGAAACTCCGGCTTCGAGTGAACTCTTAGGTTTCTACAGCCGAGAAAAAATCCCCCCCATCCCCCCTTTTTCCAAAGGGGGGAGCGCTTCGGGCATGTGTTCAGGTATCCGAAGGGCTGAAGCCCCGAAGTCCCCCTTTGAAAAAGGGGGATTTAGGGGGATTTGATATGATATCGAATGAAGTTTCATACGAGCGCCGCCGCTGACCGCGAGGCGTTCAGTTTGATCAAGGGTGAAACTATGCCATTTTGGCATAGTTTCACATAAGCCCCGTTAAAACTCCGGGCTTTGCGGGGGGTCGGGCGCTTCAAGAACCCACGAATATTCCGTGCCGGGGCCCACACATCGCCAGCCGTCGGCCCGCAGGCCGTCTCCGGTGGCCTTGAAATCCACATCATCGAGCTTTCGCAGAATGCGAACCCGGTGTTGCCCGTCTACCTGGAATTGAACGGCCGTGCCGTCCTTGGTCAGGAGAATGAAGTTGCCGCCCGGGTGGGAAAACAACCGCTGCCGTGAAAGATTCTGCTCCATGGTAAAATCGCTCCGCGATGTTATTCTGACAGAAGGGTCTTTAACACGTCTTCCTTGCCGATGATCCCCACCAGCCGATCTCCCTCCACCACGGGCAGGGTGTGAAGGTTTTTGTCCACCATCAATCCGGCGACTTTCTCCAGGTCAGTGTCGGGATCTACCGTGACCGGGTCTGGGGTCATGGCCTCGGAAACAGTCAGGGCGGCGATCTTGCGCACCTCCCGTTCGATCTGTCGGGTCGAGGAAAGCGGGATGTACCCGTCAAGAATCGTAAACAGCGTGGGCACGGGAAACCGCTTTTGCTGGGCGATGAGGTCGCTCTGGCAGAGGATCCCCAGCAGGCGCTGGTTTTCATCGACCACCGGCGCGCCGTTGATGCGATTTTCCAGCAGCACCTTGGCCGCTTTGGAGATTTCCGTGTCCGGGGTGAAGGTGATCACATCGACCGTCATGAGGTCCCTGACGCGAATCATGGCAAATCCTCCCTTGCTATCGCTCACCATCGCAGCTGGGACAGTGGTGGCGATCTTCGATGTGCGGCAGCGATTTGATCACCGGCACCCGACGACCAACAATTCCACCCGCCGGTCGAGGGCGTCGCGCGCATCGTCCGTGCCGATCCCGACCACGTTTTCCGCAGACCCTTTTCCGACGGCCTCCACCCGCGCCAGCAACCCCGGTGTAGATTCGCCCAGTATCTGCTGGATTTTTTCCGCTCTTCGCAAGGAAAGAGACTTGTTCCAAGTCTCCGGACCGGTTTTGCTGCAATGGCCCACCACCTGAAGACATTGGTCGGTTTGAGCAAAGTATTTTCCGATGCGTCGAAGCCAGCTGCGGTATCTTTTTCCATTTTCTCCAGGCTTCCAAAAGTCCACGCTGTCGACCTGGAACAAGAACCGGACGGTGAGCATCCCGTAGCGTGCAACGCTGATGGAAAGGATTTTTTCAAACGCCTCGTCGGCCGACTGGGTTCTGTCGAGATTTTCATAGACCAGATACAGGCCGGCATAGGTCCAGAGGGTCTGCCCGTCGGGCCGGTCGGCCGCTTTTTCAAACAATCCCAGGCTCTGTTTATAGGCTTTGCGTTCGTAGGCGCTGGAAGCCTCCCTGAGCAGCGCCAGCGTCTGGACCGAGTATTCGGCCGGCGGCGGTGTGGCCCTTCTCGGCCTTTCATCCGGCATCTTCTTCTTTTGATAGCTCGGATCGAAGAAGGGATTGTCCCGGTAAAGCGCCATGGAAGAAAAATCAAAGCCGGCATCGGCAAAACGCGCCGTTGAGCGCACAACGACACGCCCGGTTTTCAAATCCGTCACTGCACCGCGGAGCCGATATGCGGGCATTCCCTGATGTTCTTCGGATTCTGAAGCAACGGTGCCGGTCACGAGGTAGCGGATTTCCGGCTGTCCATCTTCGCTCAATCCAACGGGCTCAACTGTTCCGGGTCGACGACGGCCTTCCTGCAAAAGAAGCGCTTCGACTCTGCGCGCCGCCATAGGCACCTCGCCGCTTTCTTCGTTGGTGAAAAGATCGACGGCAACCATCCGCCCCTTTTCGCCTTGTTCCGGTATGCCGCCAAACAGATCGCGCCCCAGCTGCTCCACTGCCTGGGTCAATGAAACAATGGGTGGCGCTGCTCTTTCGGACCGGATGCCCGCACAGGAACAAACAAGGGTGAGACACAGGACAAACCCCGCTCTGAAAACCTTCTTTTGCTTCGTCTTTCTCATGGCGTTGCCTCCTCGGGCCGGATACCGCCGCGCCGGCCTTTTCTTGATTGGCTGCCGGTGCCGGCCATCGCATCCCTTGGGCGCCTGATCAACTGATAGCTGCCGGCATACGGGCCCGCGATGGTGCATGATCAGCATTTTTCCCGAGCCGAGAAGCGGCGAAGCCAGCTCAGAAATCCGCTGTGTGGGTGTAGTTCAAATTGGCGTCTTGGCCTTGTTCTCCGGTAGCCGTGCCGGGGCCGGTTTCAACCGGAGCCAACGGGGAACAAGCCTCCTCTTCAACGTTCAACCCAGCCGACACCCTTTCGAACATCGCCGCCAGCAGTTTGGATATCGGCATTCTGCCACGGCAGGAGCCGATGTCTCGAAGAAGCCGCTCCAGCCGTTCCTGCCTTTCTTTGATCTTCTCCAGCGACCTCAAAAACCGGCGAAATTCTTCGGCCTTGGGATCGTCCGTTCGTCCCGCTTTTTCCATGGCCCGACATACGGCTTCTTTTGAACAGCTGCAAAGCTCTTTTCGTGTCGTTTTGTTTTGAATGAGATCCTGACCGTAGACTTCGGAAAGAATGCGCCTTTTTACCTCTTGACGCTGGTCTTGGAGAAAACCGGCGAGCATTTGCAGGATCGAAGTCGGAACCGTCCCGGAGGCGGTATCGAGAAACCGGCCATAGCGGATGGTTCTTTCAGCGAATTCCGTACGGGCGGTAGTCCAGAATTTAACATTATGCCGGCGATACACCTCTTCCATGGCATCTTGTCGGGAAGAACTTTCTTTGAGCGCCTGGAGAAAGTCGGGAAAAAGTTCGGAACTCTTTGGAAACAACGCCCTTGCGGTGACCACCCGGAATATGATTCCCACAACCGCATGCATGTCCTGCAGAAAGAAAACTTCGCAAAGCTCGGGATAGATCCTTTCCAGGATCTTGTTGGGCAGAAAATGGGAAGGGGTCGCGTAGGTCGGCGTTCCACCAAGCTGCGGCTGTACAGGGCGAGAATTTCCCTCTGCCGGGCAGAAAACCGCAGTTTCTATGTCGATCAGTCCTATGGAAAAATCGCCGGCCGACTTCAAAAACCCTGGATACCTTGCCGGTTTTCCGCAGACCAACAGGTTGTCGGGTTTCAGATCCCGAAGGGCCACCCGGCGCTGCTCCAGCCATGCCAGCAGATCCATCAGATTCGAGGACAAGGCCTCTTTGATCGGACGCGTCCGGTTGAAGGAAATCTGCTCGGCATGCGGCCGGGCAATGCCGCGATAAGCCCCGATCGAGTTTTTCCCGGACTCGAACAGGTGGGTCAGCAGCTCCCCCGCCGTGCGAGCTGCCGTATCGGATCCGCCGATAAGCTCGGCCGATGGGTCGATCAGCCGAAGGTAGAACCACTCTTTTTCCTGCTGGGCGCCGACCGCCCTTCTGTCGGCTTCTGACATCCCGCTTCGGAGCATGCTTGCAAACTTTCTGTAAAGATTTTGAATCTCAAGACAAATCCATGTATTTTCAACGCCAAAGCGGATTTCAAACCCCCGGCAGTCATCGATCAGCCGGGCATCTTCGGCCATCACGGCGTTCAGATTTTCGTGCGCCGGTCCGGACAGGGCATGGCTGAGAAAATAATCCCGGGACAAGTCCATGAAAAAGGCAAACTCGTTTTCAATTTTGAGGCACTGCTGAAGTCCCGGAGTTCTTTCCGCCAGCCGGAGATAGGTTTGTTCGAGCTGCTGCTCAGATCGCATTTTGCCGTCATCCAGGCGGTGAATCATCCGCAGGATGACGGAGACATTGGGGATGATGCATTTTTGGGGTGCCAGGACCTGAACGATCTCCGCTTCGAATTGAATCCTTCGAATATAGTCTGAAAAGTCCCGAATCGGCACCGGCGGGATCTTCACGACGATATGGGTATCGTAAATGACGTAGAAGCACTGACTTTTGCTGCCGGTATCCTCTCCGATGGGCCGGATGGTCATGTAGCGCCATTTCCAGTTCCCGCCGATTTGAACCCCGAGGCGAAACCGTCTCTCTGAAATACCGGGTTCCTGCTTCAGCGGCTCGATCCTGCCCGGGGCCTCGGCATGGGCACCGAGTTGAATCCGATAGATTCGGGAAAAATACCGGACCACTTCGTCCATACCCGCCAGCCGCGGTATCAGCGCCTCTGCCTTCTCCTGAATAGCGTTTTCAGGTGCTGGACCCGAGCCGGTAAGAGGGGTATTCGAGCCATAATGGTTGACAGCTTCAATCATCGGCTCTACTGCCAGGTGATGCGGGCCGGATTTCTCAAAGGAAGGCGCCGATAGGGGAATCTTGGATATCCGACCATCATCGCGCCAAAGACGCTGTGATCGTCAGGCATGGCGAGCGCCTCTGCAAGCGGGGGCCAGGAGCCGGCCGCCGTCGTGAAATATCCGGCCCAGCAGGTTCCTAAAGAAAGAGACCCGGCGGCAAGTTCCAGGTAGGAAAGCGCGATGGTACAGGCCGCAGCAGCCGTGCGCTCTCGGCCGGGGGCATGGGCAATAACCAGATGGGGTGCGCCCCGCAACACACGATCCTTTCCCTCCTGCCATGATGCCACGACCCGATCGAACCGGAGCAGGTCTGCCAGGGGCGATTTTTCCCCGATCAGCTGCTTCATCCAGTCCACGACCATTGCCCCCAGCTCCTGCACTTTTTCAGGTTCGAGGATGACCAGCCATTGCACCGGCTGCATGTTGCTGCCCGAAGGGGCATAGCGCGCCATGTCGATGAGCCTTTCAAGCACCTGTTTTGGAACCGGCTTGTCTCGGTAGACACGGATGGAACGTCTACTTCGGAGAAGGTGTTCCATGATTTCATCACCCACATGAAATTCTTCTCGCACCGGCGGGCAGTCGGTTGGACCCATGGATTCATGGGCCAGCGCCCCTTCCGGGCAGACAGCGACGCAATGCCCGCATCGGATGCAAAGCTTTTCGGCATTGTCGATCAGGACGGGCAGCTTTCCGTCCTCTTTGGAAAATGAAATGATCTGCGCAGGACAGACTGCCGCGCAGATCCCGTCCCGAAGGCATTTGTCCGGGTCCACTTGGATCAAGGTCATTGCCGTCTCCTTAGTACATGCGGCGGCGCCGATTTTATCAGGCGCAAAGCGCTCTTTTGCAAAAGGCGATGCAGGCCTCTTTTGTCGTTTTAGACTGTTCGAGTCTCAGGACCCTCCGGCGCATCGTTCCGTTGATCAAGGCCGACAGGGTGTCGACCGTCGGAGCGATGGGCACTCGGACGAATTCCCCGGATGCGATTCCATCCTTGATGCAGCGTCGAAGGTAGACTGAAATCCATTTCTGCTGTTTTTCCACTATCTTCCGGCAGAGATGCTCCGGATCGTTCAGCTTTGCCGGGCAAGCGCTGATGATCAAAAACGCTTCGGCCGGCATTTCATCCACCACCGAAAAGTGTGTGGATATCAATTTTTCCACCCGGGAAAAAGCACCCCCGGTCAAATCTTCCAATGCTTTGATGCGCGCCCAATATTGATCGAATCCGGCTTTCAGGATGCTGGTAAACACCTCGTCTTTACCGGTAAAATGGTAATAGATCAGCGGTTCGGTTACGCCGGCTTCCGAAGCGATCTGCAGGGTGGTTGTTCCGTCGAATCCTTGCCTGGCAAAAAGCCGGGCCGCCGCTTGCAGGATGTTTTCTTTTTTGGTCATTTGTGCACCTCCTGGAGAAAAACCGCTGTTATGGCAGGCTTTTTGAGGGATTTTGGCAAATTCACAGCAGCGGTAAGATTTTTAGTATTGTTAAAATTTTTATAAATACTAAGCCCAAGGAAGTCAACAAAAAAATAAGCCCCCAGCCCCAAGCGGACGGGGCGGCTTCCTTTTTGGCGCGCTGTTTCCTGCACGGGAACACCAAGGGGCCAAAAAAAGTGCCGGACGCCGCCGGTTTTGACATCCATCGCAGAATTCGATAATATGTGGTTGCATGTTCGCCGTTATTTTTGAACCTTTATCTCTTCTTTGAAGCGGCGGCAACCCCGGCCTCGCCCCCCAGGCGTGCGGGACCTGTCATTGCTTGTCATCTGCGCCGTCCCTTCTGCAAACTTCGATTCACACCACTCTTTTTCCGCCAGGAAAGGAGGAACCATGAGGATCGAATTTGGGCGTATTCTTTGCGCTGCCGACCTTTCCGAATCCTCCAGCATGGTCATTGGATACGGTTCGGCCATTGCCAAGGCGTTCGGCGCAAAACTATTCGGCGCCTATGTGGTTGAAATCCCCGTACCGGCAGCTCCGGCCGCCTCCCAGGCGCTGAACACCGAACAGATTATGGAAATCGCCGACGCCGGCCGCCAGGAGCTTTCGACGCTGCTTGAGGGAATGGCTCTTCAAACCGAGGCGGTCGTGCGCCATGGACCTGCAGCAGAAACCCTGGCCGATCTCACGGTCGAATTGAAGATCGATTTGGCGGTGACGGCCACCAGAGGGTTTTCTGGACTGAGGCGGCTGGTGCTTGGATCGGTGACCGAGCGGCTGATTCGAATCATTCCCTGCCCGCTGCTGATCGTAAACGCCAAAGAGGCCGGGACCGGACCGCTGCCCGCCGACGCCTGGCATCCGAACCGCATTCTGGTCGGGTGCGATTTTTCTCCGGATTCGGACCGAGCCCTTCAAACGGCGTTCAGCCTGGCCCAGGAGTTCGAAGCCGAACTTCACCTGGTGCATGTGATCGAACCGTTTGCGTATCGGGACATGCTGCTTCCCGAAACCGTTTCAAGCAATCTGAAAGAACGCATCGAACCGGAAATGGAGCGCCGGCTGGGCGAAATCATCCCTGAAGATGCGGATGCCTGGTGCAATATCCAAACCAGCTGTCTGTCCGGCAGGCCCCATGAAGAACTGCTGCGCTATGCAAAGGGGAAAAAAATCGATCTGATGGTGCTGGGCGTGCGTGGCCACAGCCTGATGGAAACCCTCATGCTCGGATCCACCACAGACCGGGTGATCCGCCAAGCCGCATGCCCGGTGCTGAGCGTCTGTCCTCCTGCTTCAGAAAAGGC
>CBFCZJ010000061.1:0-14616 GCA_965602445.1 uncultured Desulfobacterales bacterium
GTATTGATCAAACTGACCGTCCCGGCGGTCAGCGGCGGGGCTCGTATGAAACTTCGGTTGAAGCCGCGGTTTTTGTAGGGCACGACCTCCGCGTCGTGCCTTCATGAACGGCACGGAGGCCGTTCACTACATCGGCAGAGGCTTCGGGGGAAGTTTCAGTATTGATCAAACTGACCGTCCCGGCGGACAGAGGCCCCGCTCGTATGAAACTTCGACAATACAGGTCCGTCATCCCGGACCCCGGATCGAGTCCGGGGCAAGCTTTTTTGATAAGCCTGCCCCGGACTTGATCCGGGGGCATCCAGAAGTATTTGGAAACACTGGATTCCCGCTTTCGCGGGAATGACGGAAAAAGAAAAATCCGGACTTTTTACGAAGGCATCAATTTTCAAATGACCAAGACAAGGCCGAAAGGTAAAAAAAACCGATAACCTTCTAAATACCTGGTCTTGAAAACCAAGCTTTCCAGGGTGGATTACAGCGGCGGCGTGCTCAGCGGCGGCTTGCGGTAATGGGTCGCCTGCTCGAATCCGTATGCGATCTCGATCAGGGTCGGCTCGGTAAACGGCCGGCCGATGATTTCCATGCCGATGGGCACACCGAGCGGAGCGGTTTCCGTAGCGGCCGAAAAACCGGCCTGAACGCAAATGGAGGGAAATCCCGTTACCGAACACAGGACCCCGTTTCGTTCAATCTGGGATCCGCCGACCTTGCAGACGAGCTGCTGCTGGTGGGGATAAACGATCGCATCCAGCCCTTGATCGGCCATCAGCTTCATGATTCGGGTTTGAAGCCTGCCTCTTTCCGCAAGCCGCCTGTGGTGCTCGGTCGTACCCGTGCCCAAGGCCATGGCCTTCTGGAAATTTTCTTCGATTCCGGGGTGGTATTTTCCCGAAGCTAGGATTTCCTCTACGGAATGAACCGGTGCCTGCTTCGGAAGCGCGTTCAAATAGACGTTCAAGTGATCCTTCAGCTCATGCAGGTGAACGCTGACTTCACCGGCAAGATATCCGGAATCGATCTCTTCTTTCAGGGAAATGATTTCCACCCCCAAGGCCTTCATTTTGGCAATGCTTTTTCTCACGGCATCGTTTGTTTCTTCATGAATGGCCTGGGGGCCGAAAAAACTTTCCAGCACCCCGATTCGTTTCCCCGGCAGACCGTCTTGTTTCAAAAACGAGGTGTAGGAAGGGGGAATACGGCCGACCGACCACGCGGTTTCATCGTCTGCGGGGTCGTAGCCGGCGATCGCTTCAAACACCCGCACGGCGTCTTCCACGGTCCGGCAAATGGGTCCGGCGGTATCCTGGGTGAAGGAATACGGGATGATGCCGTCGCGGCTGACCAGCCCGATGGTGGGACGGATGCCGACAAGATTGTTGGCCGAGGAAGGCGACCGGATGGAATTGATCGTATCGGTTCCGATGCCGACCAGCCCGAAATTGCCGGCGACGGCGGCCCCTGTGCCGCCGCTGGAGCCGCCGGGAGTACAGCCCATGTCATAGGGATTCAGGGTTTGCCCCAAAATCGAGCTGATGGTCTCACCCCAGATCGCAAACTCGTGGAGGTTGGTCTTGGCCAGGATCAGCGCTCCTGCCTCTTTGAGTTTGCGCACGATAAAGGCGTCGTCTTCCGGGATGAATCCTTCCAGGCTGGCCGATCCGCCCGTGGTCGGCATGTCGAAGGTGTCGCAATTGTCCTTGAGCATGACCGGAATGCCGTGCAGCGGGCCGGTCAACTTGTCTGTTGAAAATTTTCGATCCAGTGCGTCCGCCTCTTTAAGGGCATTCGGATTGACGGTGATCACGGCGTTGAGCTTCGGTCCCTGTTGGTCATACGCCTCGATGCGCGCCAGGTATTCCTCAACCAGTTGGCGGCAGGTCAGTGCCCCGGCTTTCATGGCCTGGTGCACCTGGACGATGGTGGTCTCCTCGATCACAAACGGTTCCATTCCAATTCCCTCGCCTGCAGTGATTTCGATGCTTCAGTTACTGAATTTGATGGCCGGTTACTTGCCTTCCTATTTGATGGTCCAGCCGCCGTCGACGAGCAACACATGGCCTGTGATCATGGCAGCGTATTCGGTGGCCAGGAAAAGCACCGGATAGGCGATCTCTTCCGGATTGGCCATGCGCCCCAGCGGAATGCTGTCAAGAACATATTTCTTGAATTCTGCATCGTCGAACATTTTTTTGGTGAACGGCGTTTCGACGAAAGTGGGGGCCACGGCGTTGACATTGATGTTGTATTTGGACCATTCCAGGGCCAAGACCCGGGTGAGCTGGTCCACCCCTGCCTTGCTGGAGCAGTAGGCGGCTCGCAAGGGGATGGCCACGGTTCCTGTCTGTGAGGAGATGTTGATGATCTTGCCGGAACGGCGCTCGATCATTTGGCGCCCGGCCGCCTGGCAGATGAAAAATAGCGCTTTGAGGTTGATGCCGTGGACGGCGTCCCAGTTCTCTTCGCTGACCTCTTCGGCGGGCTGGGGCCTGTTGATGCCGGCGCAGTTCACCAGCACGTCGATTCGTTCCATCTTCTGGACGCAGTCGTCGACCAGGGTCTGGGCCGCGCCGCTTTCGGTCAGATTCAGGGCCTTGAAATGATGCACGACGCCCTGGTCTTTTAAACGCTTGGAAAGGCCAATCAGTTTTTCTTCGTTTGTGCCGTTGATAAAAAGGGTGGCCCCGGCGCTGCCCATCAGCGAGGCGATCGCCTCTCCGATGCCGCCGGTGGCGCCCGTAATCAGGACGGTTTTGTTCTTCAGGGAAAGATTCGTGTTCATCATTTGGCGTATTTTTCCTTCCGCACCTTGACGACGGTGTCGCGCACTTCGGTGATGTCTTCTTCCGGTTTTTCTTTTGCTTTTTTCAGGTACTCGGCCATGATATCGGAGCTTCCTTGTTAGGGGTTTTCGGTTGCTCAGGGTTTAATGCAGTCTGGAAAGCCTGGTCCGCTGGGCCCGGATCTTTACTCGAAGCGGCTGAAAACGATCGCGAGGTTTTCAACCGGGCATCGAAATGCCCGGCTGAAAACCTCGTTGGTTGACGGTCGGACTAATAGGGGAAGAAATACAGTCCGAATGCGATAAACGGCGCCGCAATGATCATGAGCATGATGCAGTAGCCCATGATGTCCCGCGCGCGCAGGCCCGTGATTCCCAGAAGAGCGATGGCCCAGAAGGGCTGGAACATGTTGGTCCACATGTCGCCGCAGCCGTAGGCAACGATGCTCTTTCCGACCGGAACGCCCAGGTCCATGGAAATCTGGCCGATGATGCCGCCGATGACGCCCCATTCACCGCCGCCGGAGGGAATGAAGATGTTGACGACACCGCCGGTGAGCCATGCGATGATCGGGAAGGTGGCAGCCGTGGCAAAACCCAGAAACCAGGTGGTGATGATCGCGGCCAGCCCGGAGTAGGAAATCATCCCCATGATCCCGGCATAAAACGGAAACTGAAGGATGATGCCGGCCGATCCCGGCGTTGCCGTGGTAATGGCGCGGACATACCGGATGGGGGTCCGGTGAAGGATGACGCCGGCGATCAGGAAAATGAAGTTGAAGATGTTCAGGTTGAGGCTGACCCCCTTGGTGGCGAAATAGTAGATGATGTAGATCACGCCCCCCAGGCCCACCAGGTAGGAGATGATCGTGCTGTTTTCAAGCAGGTCGGCAAAGCCTTTTTTATCGGAGGGTTTTTCGCTGACTACCTCGCTTGCTTCCAACTCGGCTTTGATGTTGTCGTGGCCCAGGATGTCTCCGATGCTCTTGCATTCCTCAGGGTCTTTGGGCGTCATGAGCCACATGGTAATGGGAATCACGATCAGGCAGAGCATGACGGCCAGCATGATCGCATAGGAGGTAAAGACCGATTCTGTGATGGGAATGACCCCGAAGATGCCTTCGAACACATGGCCCTTGGTGGCCGACAGCAGCCCCGCAGAGGTGGACGGGCCGATATGCCAGGTCATCTGACCGGTGTAGGCGGTGGCGGCAATCAGCGGGTAGTGAAGGTGGATGTTCTTGGCGTAGCCTTCCTTGGCCACTTCCCGGGCGAAGATGGCCGCCACGATCAGGCCCAGCCCCCAATGGAAGTAGGTGAAGATGGTGGCGACATAGGCCGTGAACAAAACCGCCTGGCCGGGGGTTTTCGGCATCCGGGCCAGCTTTCGCAGGGCCGGGTGGACCCCCGGGGCGATGGCCAGGGCGTGGCCGGTGACCAGGATCAGCACCATCTGCATGGCAAAGGTGAGATACTTCCAGAACCCGTCGTACCAGTGAATGATCATGTCCATGGGGCCGTTGTCGGTCATCAGCCACCCCAAGATGTAGGCAATGAATGTCAGGATCACTGCAAACAGGTAGGGGTTGGGCATGTTCCTTTCGGACCAGTCGGACAGCTTTTTTCCGCTTTCCCCAATGATGTTCACCATCTGCCTCCTTTTGTGATGTGATTGTTTGTCTTTCCTGTTTCTTGCCCGGTTTTTCTGCGGCCCGCGATGGGCCGCGTGGTTACCGTTTTCGCATGCCTCCCCGCAGATGGCGGCAAGAACGAACAGCACGGCAACCTGTCGTAGTGCGAAAGTGCACCGTTGGCTCGGTCCGCAGAGAATCACGCTGTTCTCCTCTGCTGACCAACCCAATGGTGGTATGAAGATGATCGATTTCTTGAATTGTATACAATATACAAAAATGTCGTCTTGAAGGGCAGAATGTCATAACGGCCTGTCGATGTCAATAATTTTTCAGTAGGGCTAAATAGCGCCAAATAGCGTGTATTACTGTATTTGGCGAAAGCAAAGAGCCATGGCGCTGCTGTGTTTCTACCCCGGCAGTCGTTTGCCCAAAGCAAAACCGGGAAACAGAATCTGTTCGGTCATCAACGCCTCGGAAACCGGGGACGGTCTCCGGCAAACGCCGTCAGGTTCAAACCGGTCAGCAGCGTGCGAATCGGCATTTTTCCCCTACTCTGTTCAACATGAAAAAGCCTCTGGGGCAAAGGTATCCCCAAAGGCTTCAGCAACAAGTTCCAGTCCATGGTAAAGTCATGTCCGACACCGGTTTCCGATCGGTTCCAGTGAATATTTATTTCTCGGAGTACCTGTCCACTCTGACTCTGGCCGTGATGCCATGGGCCAGCATTCGTTCTACGTTGCATTGTCGTTCTGTGACTTCCCCGATCTTGATGCTGGCTTCCGGTGTCATCCGCTGGTAGGTGCAGGTCTTCAGGAATTTGCCCACCCACAGACCGCCGGTGTAGCGGGCAGATCGACTTGTCGGAAGAATGTGGTTGGTCCCGATCGATTTGTCCCCGTAGGCGACGGTGGTCTCTTCTCCGATGAAAAGGGAGCCGTAGTTCCGTAGCCGTTTGAAATAATAGTCCACATCATTTACATGCAGCTCCAGGTGCTCCGGTGCCCAGTCATCGCTCAGGGCGATGGCTTCATCCTTGTCGTCGGCCACAACCACTGTCCCGTTATTGGTCCAGGAGACCTCTGCCACCGAACGGGTCGGCAACACTTTCAACTGCTTGTTTAGCGCTTCAATGGTCGCCTTGGCGAAGGCTTCGCTGAAACATACGAGAATCTGCCCGCTGTTGGGATCGTGCTCGGCCTGTCCTAAAATATCACAGGCCACGAGGGCCGGATCGGCGCTGTCGTCAGCAATCACACCGATTTCCGTCGGTCCGGCCAGCAGATCGATGCCGCACTGGCCAAAGAGCTGCCGTTTGGCCTCGGCCACGAATTTGTTTCCGGCGCCGCATACCATATCAGCCGGTGGAACTTCGTCCATGCCATAGGCCATTAAAGCAAAAGCCTGGACGCCGCCCAGCACAAAAATGCGGTCGGCGCCAGCCTTTTTCATCGCATTGATCGTAGCCGGATAGTACCCTTCACCCTTGACCGGCGGTGTACAGGCGACGACGGTATCCACACCGGCGACCTTGGCGGGAATGATGCTCATCTGCGCCGATCCGAACATGGGGTAGACTCCGCCCGGTACATAGCTGCCCACGCAGGACATGGGGATATGTTTGTGGCCAAGAATGATGCCAGGGCCGGATTCCACCTCCAGTTCTTTCATCGTGGCCAGTTGCTGCTGTGCAAACCGCCGGACGTTTTGCTGGCAAAAGTCGGTATCCTCGATGAGCTGTTCATCGCATTTGCCGATGGCTTCCTCTATTTCTTTTTCGCTCAGCTCGAAACTCTCCGGGTCCCACTGATCGAAATCCCGGCTGAATCTGCGAACGGCGTCCATCCCGCCATTTCTCAAAGTCTTGAGCATATCGCGAACATATGCTGAAGTTTGCTCATCTTCCTCAAACAACCGGTGACCGCCGGCTTTGATCGTTTTCATGGGCTCCTCCTTTTGCTAACCTGTATATTGTGTCAATGGATATGCTCGATTCTGCAGAGGGCCTCCATATCCAATATAATGTTATCGTTAACATATCTTGAGCACAATCCCCTGTCAATTATTTTTTCCTTTTTTCTAACGAGTCATTTTTCTATTTATTACCTGGTGTTAAAATGCAAGGAATGTGCTATGCGTCAGCTTGACAATGAAGTTTTTTTCGCAGGTGGTCGTGATGTTAGAAAAATTCAATGTTACCGATATGCCTTCAGGGAAGGATCCTGGTCATGAAAAAATACACCCTTCGGGATGTGGCCAAGGAAGCCGGAGTTTCACACATGACCGTATCCCGGGTGCTCAACAACAACCCTCGGGTCAGTGCAACTACCAGGGAAAAGGTTCAAAAGGTCATCACCGAACTAGGTTACGAACCTGACGCCAGGGCACGCGCCTTTGTTACCAAAAAATCCCAGCTTCTCGGTCTGGTTGTTTCAGATATAAGCAATCCCTTTAACGCTGAAATATCAAGAGGCATCGAAGACAAAGCCTTCGATATGGGCTATAGCGTGATCTTTTGCAGTTCAGACGAAAGCCCCCACCGTACTGAGGCCTGCGTGAAGCACATGCTGCGAACCGGGGTGGACGGCATGATATTCACCTCCGTGCGCCTCAGGGAGCCTGCCGCAGAAAAACTGATTGCTGAAGGGTTCCCGGTGGTCTTGGTCAACAGGAAGCTCAGCAGTTCCGACTACCATTATGTTATCTGTAACAATTATTTGGGCAGCTATACCGCCACCAAACATCTGTTGACACTCGGCTACAAAAAAATAGCCATGATTTCAGGATATTCAAAGTTCTCAACAGGTCTAGACCGCTTGAAAGGGTATCAAAAAGCACTGGAAGACAACGGTGTTTCTCAGCGCTCGGAGTACGTGATCGAGACCTCTTTTTCCGCTGAGGGAGGCTTTGAGGCAGCCAGGGAGCTGCTGGCCTTGAAAGACAGACCTGAAGCCATTTTAAGTGGCAACGATTACATTGCCTTGGGCGTGATGGATGCCGCTGCAGAGGCGGGGCTGTCCATTCCGGAGGACGTTGCTCTCATCGGTTTCGACGACACTGAGTTTGCAGCCAGGTCGAGAATCAAACTAACCTCGGTCAGCCAGAATATTTACGAAATGGGCAGCATAGCCGTTCAAATCATCGTAGACACCATCGATCGCAAGAACCTGGACTATGTACATAAAGTGGTGCTCAATCCAAAATTAATTGTTCGGGAATCCTGCGGATATCATTTGCATAAGAAATAACTTCTTTTCACCTTATCGGTACTGCCGCCGCATGACTTTTTTATCCAGCTTGCCGACGCTGGTTTTGGGAATCTCTTCGACCAGAATATATCGGTCCGGCACCCCGTATCTATGCAGCTTGCCGGCCTCGGCCGCCTGGCGCATATGGGCCTTGAGGTCTTCTTCACCAATCTTGCCCCGGGCGTCCGGCCGAAGCACCACCGGCATCAGGGTGCGTTCGCCCCATTTTTCGTCGGCAACGCCGATGGCTGCCGACTCTGCCACAGCTTCGTGCTGGCTCATGACACTTTCCAGGTCCAGGGACGATACCCACTCTCCGCATCGCAGCGAGCCGACTTGGAATAAAATGACTTGCCCCCCAACGGCATTATGGTTATTATGATCATAATGATCATAATGCTTGGTGGAATTGGTGAAAACAACGCGGTCCGAAGAAAACCTGCGGGCTGCGGTTTCAAGGAGGCGGCAGGATGACTGAGTCCGTATCGGCCGTTGAGGCCCGGCAAAGACTGGGGGAGATTTTAAACCGGGTTGCATTGCTTCGGAAAGAGGTCGTGATCGAACGCGCGGGGAAAAAAATTGCCCGATTGTCCCCCATCGACGAACCCCCCTCCCGGTCCCGGGGACGCCTCGATTTTCGAAAGGCGGCCGGGCTCGGAAAGGAAATCTGGAAGGATGTCGATGTCGACGCTTACATCAGACAGGAGCGGGACGAATGGGCCTAGATCTCAAAACCGGCGATATCGTTTTCATCGACACGGCGCCGTTCATCTATTTTTTCGAAAAACACGAGGGTTATTTTCCGGCCCTTGAACGGTTTTTCAACGACCTTTACAACACCGGTGCCCAGGCCATCACTTCCATCATCACCTATATTGAGTTGACGACCCAGCCCGCCAGGATGGGAAAGCCTCGGCTCGTCCGCAAATACCGGGACTATCTGACCCACTCTGAAAACATCAGTCTCTTTCCGCTGGACATGG
This sequence comes from uncultured Desulfobacterales bacterium, assembly GCA_965602445.1. GTDB lineage: Bacteria > Desulfobacterota > Desulfobacteria > Desulfobacterales > CAFBRK01 > JAIPEL01. The sequence goes on from CBFCZJ010000061.1 coordinate 8,645, forward strand.
ACATTGCAGACCATGTTGTGGAAATCCGCGCCAAATATGGTTTCAGGACGCCGGATGCCATCCAACTGGGAACCGCCGTTTCCTGCGGCGCCGATTGGATCATCACCAACGACAGGTCTTGGCGGCGATGCGAAGAGATCAGCGTGGTTATGGTGGATAAATTGTAAGATCACCACCGGAGGAAGAGTCAGGGAAAGGGCGTGAATCCCATTCGTGCCCTTTTCGTATTTTGAAGGGCAAAGAATGGGACTTATATTTTCGCAATGATTTGTTTGCACATCCGGTTGGCATTTCTGACGGGCGAACACTTTGTTTTCCGGGGCGTATCGTGAGAAAGAAATCGGCGGCTTTTGAGACGTTAAAGGCGCACAGCCTTTGGCTCGGGGGCTTTCTCGGCCTGCAGCGAAGCACCATCGGGGTGTTGGCCATGGTGGTGCTGGTGGGCATGGGCGAGCGGATGGCCGAGCGGTTCTTGCCCATTTACATCCTCGCCCTGGGGGGCGGGGCCCTGGCCGTCGGTCTGTTGCAGGCGATGGACAACCTGCTCTCGGCGATCTATGCGTTTCCGGGGGGCTACCTGTCGGACCGGGTCGGCACCAAGAAATCCCTGTTGATTTTCAACCTGCTGGCCATGGCCGGTTTTGCTGTGGCCATTTTAGCGCCCACCTGGCAGGCGGTGCTGATCGGGGCGGTGCTTTTCATCTCCTGGTCGGCCATCTCGCTGCCAGCCACCGTGAGCCTGATCTACAGGGTGCTGCCGTTACACAAGCGCACCATGGGCGTGAGCATGCACTCGCTGGTCCGGCGCATTCCCATGGCGCTCGGCCCGTTGCTCGGCGGTTTTTTCATCAGCGTGTGGGGGGAACAAGGCGGCGTCCGTGTTGCCTTCGGCGCCGCTCTTGCCATGGCGGTTGTGGCATTGGTCCTGCAGCAGATGATGATCGAAGACGACACCCGGGACAAAAGTGCGGTGCCGTCAGACGCCTGCAGCCTCACGCCGGAAAAAAATCCGGTGAAACTGTTTCGCCTCATGAACCCTTCCATGAAGCGGCTGCTGGTGTCCGATATCCTGATCCGTTTTTGCGAGCAGATCCCTTACGCTTTTGTGGTGATCTGGGTCATGAAAACCATCGCAGATCCGGTGTCTGCGGTCCAGTTCGGCCTGCTGACAGCCATCGAAATGAGCACGGCTGTATTGGTCTACATTCCGGTGGCCTATCTGGCCGACCGCGGCGCCAAAAAGCCGTTCGTGCTCATCACCTTCGTGTTTTTTACCTGTTTTCCGCTGGTCCTGCTCTTTTGCCGAACCTTTGGGTGGCTGATCGCAGCCTTTATCCTCCGCGGCCTAAAAGAGTTCGGAGAGCCCACCCGCAAGTCCCTGATCATGGATTTGTCTCCGGACCACTGCAAGGCCGGCATGTTCGGACTCTACTACCTGCTCCGGGACGTGGCGGTCAGCGTCGCCGCCCTGGGCGGCGCCTTTTTGTGGCAGATCAGCCCGGAGACGAACCTGATTTCAGCATTTGTCTTCGGGGTGATCGGCACGGTGGGGTTTGCCCTGTACGGGCGTGACATCCGGATTCCCGGGTCCAACAGGGAGGCTAAATTTGATCGATTATGATAAAACCCATTTAAAGAGATCGGCCCGCCTGTCGGAGTCCTCCTCGGGCCGAGGCCGAAACCTGCAATGAGAAACGCGAACATGGGCAAAGAGAAGAATTCGGTTCCGTCGAAGACGGCCTCATTCAATGATGCGCTGACATTTTGGGCGAAACTGGGTTTCATCAGCTTCGGCGGGCCGGCTGGGCAGATTGCCATCATGCACCAGGAGGTGGTTGAGCGTCGGAAATGGATCGATGAAAACCCATTCCTTCGATCTTCGTTATGCTTCTGCTCAGCTATCTGGCCGTGGCTCATATCGATATACCGGTGGTGGCGGCCGCATTTTACGGAATCCAGCCGGTGGTGGTGGCCGTTATGTGACATTTCTTCCCTGCTTTTTCTTCATCTTCGCCGGGGCGCCCTTCATCGAGGCCATGGCCGGCAACCGGCTGATACAGGCCGCCCTCACCGGGGTCCCGGCGGGCGGATGGGTATCGGCTTTTTTGCTGTCATGGCGGTATCCATCTAACGCGCTAAAGCAGCTCCCGGTCAGGGCTTAGGAGCCAAGCCTGGGGTCATGCCGGATCTGGTAGAAATTTTTTTATTACCCCCCGGCTGGTGGTATGTAAAGCACAGGCCGCGGTCAGTTGCAAATGCCGCGCTCGGATGATCTCCTGAACCGGCCGGCATCGGGGATTGGGTCGTTCTTGAATATTCAACTATTTTTTGTATAAAACGACTGAAATTTTGATCTCTCCGATTCTTTCCTTCTTGGAAGGAGAGCAGCTTTTTGATGAGGGAAGATACCCAATCTGATTGAAACCGCCAAGGCAGCATTCTAATTCCATGACAAAAACACGAATATTCATCCTGTTGATAGCGGTTGGGCTGCTTGCCTGTTCTGCGGAGCGCCAGTTCGATCTTGACAAAGTCATTCAAAAACGGCCGTCTGAAGGCACCCTGATCTTCGATTATGTCGGGCTCATGGAAGATATTACCGAGTCCACCCGTCTTTTCCTTACCACCATTTGCGATCGCTACCATATCGAGATCGTGATCGCCGCCTTGCCGACCCTGAAAGGGAAATACACCATCAGCCGGGCAGCCGCGGACATGTTCACCAAATGGGACATCGGCAGGGAATATCAAGGCCGGGGGATCCTTCTGCTGCTGGTGGACGATGCCAAAGAGGTGAAGCTGGAAGTCGGCATGGAGCTGGAGGATGTGTTCACGGACCTGTTCACCGGATACATCGAACATTCGCAATTACAGCCGCGATTTGCCGCCGGAGAGTTGGAAATCGGCCTGATTGCCGTACTGGAGGAACTGGAGGCCCGCGCCCAGGTAAAATTCCAGGGGGGATACACGCCGACAGATATCGGCGCGCTGGACGCTGAATATCTGTCGCAGGGGGGCGGCGCACGTCTGAAATTGGATGACGGCTTAAAACAAGTCCGATTTTCAGGCGCCGTCAACACCGGCTACCCGGCCGGGCAGACACCCGAAGAAGCCTGGCAGACGATGATCCGGCGCTGGCACGACAAGGTGCGCGATCCCTATCTCGGTGTGTTCACCCCCCTGACCCGGCTCACGTACCGCGATTTTACCGACATGCCCGATTCCCGGTTCGAAAAAGAGTACCGGACCTTTGCTACAAAACCCTATGACATCCGTCGTGAAGGCGACTACGCCGTCGTCTGGTTCGGAAAAAAAGAAGGATGGGACAATTCCCCGTTTCTTTTGTGTCGGACCGCCGAGGGATGGCAATTCGACATGGTCCACCAGCGGCGATTCATCCGCATGGGACCGGCCCCGAAATGGGGCGTCGAATTTTCCGAACATCCGCACATGGGCCTCCTGATGGACGCATTTCAGTTCAGGGGGCAGGATATTCCGCTGGAAGGAGAAGATCTTTACACCATCGAGCGGGATGCGGGCCTGGCCAACCAGATTTTGGCGCAGGAAGCCCGGTACCAGGCCGATCCGGACGACGTTGACACGGTCATGACACTGGGCAGGCTCTACACCCTGGTCTCCCTGAGCCGCAAAGGCATGGACCTGCTGAATAAAGCCCGGGCAATGAATCCCGACGATCCCCGGCCGTACAAATATCTCGCCATCGCCCACGTCAACGCTCACTACCAATATGACTCGGCCCTGAAGATGCTCGACGAGTTTTTACAGCGGGCTCCGGAAGATGCCTTCGGCCACAACTTCAAGGGCTATATTTGCTATCGCCGGAAAGACTACAACGCGGCGGCAGATGCCCTTGAACAAGCGCTCGCCTTAAAGCCGGACAACGGCTATGCTCATTTTTACCTGGCCTACACCTATGCCTGGCTCTACAATCAGGCGGTCAAGCTCGATCCGCGTCGAAACGCCTATAAGGACAAATTCCGCCACCACGCGGCCCGCACGAGAGCTTACGCGTCGCGCCACCCGCTGAGGGTGGAAACGCTCAACCAGTGGCTGGGAAAAGAGAAGTAGCATGAACCTGGGTCAATTTGATCGACCATGAGCGCTGGGTCGCATAGATACGAGTTCTCGGAATGCCTATTCCGGAAATGGAGAAGGGGACGATCATGAAGAAAATCATTGCCGCTGTATCGGTCTCGATCCTGATTCTCACCAGTTCAGGCTTTGCCTCAACCAAGACCTTCATAAAGGAATATACCTACCTGGCAAGTGATCTTGACAGCAAGGTGTCGAGCCGGGCCATCGCTCTCGAACAGGTAAAAAGGGCTTTGCTCGAAGAGCTGGGCACCTATCTCATCAGCGAAACCAGGGTCAAGGATTTCCAACTGACCAAAGACCAGATCACAACGCTGACAGCCGGAATCGTAAGCGCCCAAATCATCGATGAGAAATGGGATGGCAGGAGCTATTACCTCAAGGCGAAGATCTCGGCGGATCCCGATCAAGTCGCGAAATCAGTGGACTCCCTTAGAAATGACGTCAGAAAGACCAGAGAACTGGAGGATGCCAAGAAGAAGGCCGATGATGCCATGCGGGAGGTGGAACGACTCAAGGAAGAACTGGCCTTGGCCAAGGCGGATACCAATAGACAGGGTGAATATATCCATGCCGTCAACCAATTAAGTGCCTCTGACTGGCTCAACAAGGCTCACCAGTTTTTTGCTGCGGATGCTTTCCAGGATGCGATTGATGCGTTTAGCAAAGCCATCGAACTGGATCCGAAAAATTGGCACGCGTATCACGGTAGGGGAATTGCTTATAATATTTCGGGCAAATATCAGCAGGCGATCGCCGATTTCACCAAGATCATCGAGCTGGACCCGAAGAATGTCAGTGGATATACTCTTCGTGGAGATGCTTATGAGGAATTGGGCAATTATGAGCAGGTTGTCGTAGATTACACCAAGGTCATGGAGTTGGATCCCAAAGATCCGACTCCCGTTCGCGCTCGGGCCCTTGCCTATCTCTATTTGGGAAAACATCAGCAGGCGATCGACGATTACACCAAACTAATCGATCTGAATCCGAAAGAGTGGTCTTGGTATGAATCCCGGGGAAACGCTTATAAAGAGTTCGGTAAATATCAGGAGGCGATCGATGATTACACAAAGGTCATCGAACTGCATCCTGAAGAGAAACACACCTATATTACCCGGGGAAATGCATACAAAGATTTGGGTAGATACCAAGAGGCCATCGACGATTACACCAGGGTCATCGAATTGCATCCGAAAGATGAAAACACGTATGTCAGTGCGTATATGATGCGAGGGTATGTCTTTCAGAATTACTTATATGACATTCAGCGGGCCATAGACGATTACACCAAGGTCATAGAATTGCATCCGAAAGACAAATATTGGTATGCCGGCGCGTATGCCGCTCGGGGTCGGGCGTATAATCGTTTAGATGATTATGAGCCTGCCATCGCCGATTTCACCAAGCAGATAGAGTTGTATCCGAAAGGGGCTGACGGGTATAGAAATCGGGGGATCGTTTATGAAAAGTGGGGCAAAACCGAGCAGGCCACGGCCGATTTGAAAATGGCGGCACGGTTGGGCGATAAGATGACTCAGGAGGTTTTAAAGACCAGGGGAATCGCATGGGAATAACGAAATCCCGTCTTTCAAGCTTTCCGGCGAGCCGGCCCCGAAAAGGCTGAGGGTGACGGAATTGCAGCTCTTCCGGACAACGGAAATCGTGCTCTGACTTCCTTGTCTGGCTGCCTTCCGAAACCAGCGCGGAGACCCATGCATCCTCAATCTGACCCACAACGGGGGCGTGCTACGATTGCAGCAGCAAACTGCGAATGGCAGAGAGGATGCCGGCGTAGGTCTGCACCTTTCCTGCTTCTTCGCGCAGGGGCGCTGCGCTCTGCCCCTGGCGCACCGCAT
>CBFCZJ010000062.1:0-14448 GCA_965602445.1 uncultured Desulfobacterales bacterium
TCCGACCTCGGACATCCGACATCTGACATCAGTCCTTTCCGTCCTCTATCCCGAGCAGCCCCTCCACCATTTCCGCAAACCCCTCGCCGCCTTCGTGCTTCGTTACCCAGGCAGGCGGCGAAACCATCCGGTCCATGAACCGCAGAACGTTGGCCACCCCCACGGCGTGGGGAAAATAGGCAAACAGGGGGGCGTCATTGGGGGAATCGCCGCAAAAGACGGTCTGATCGCGCACGTGGTCCAGCGTTTCTGAAAATACGCCCTCAAAGAGCCTCCGGGTCATGGAGAGCTTGTCATAGCCGCCGAACCAGCCGTTTACGTGAATGGAGCTGATCTTGGCCTGGGCCCCGGCTTCGGTAAAACAGCGGACGATCTCATCTACCGCGGACATGGGAAGCGGCGGAACGTCTTCGCAAAAGTCGATGGCCAGGTCGGTTTCGCGGTAGGCCTGATCGGCAGAGACCCGGCATCCGGGAACAGTTTCCAGAATCTTTGTCTTGATTCGGGCCAGTTTTCGGCGGTCTTGGCTTCTTTCCGCGTCCGATTTCCAGAAGACGCGCCTCATTTTCTTTTCCCGGCGGTCGTAGCGGAAGTAAAAAGCCCCGTTTTCCCCCACCACGGCGTCTACCGGCCACATCCGGGCGATGTGGTCGCACCATCCGGCCGGACGACCCGTGATCGGCACCACGCGGTGTCCGGCGGACTGCAGCCGTTCCATGGCTGCAAACGCCGCCGGAACCAGCCGTCCTTCAAGCGTCAGGGTGTCATCGATGTCGGTGAGGACAAAGCGGATCCGGTCTCGAGTGCTCTGCGGAAACTGGTTGAAAGGCTTCATTGCACGGAGCTCTTTTTCAAATTCAAGTAGGCGTTGACGGCGGCCTGGGCCGAGGCAACAGCCAGGCCTGAGCCGCATTTTTCACGCATCCAATCCTGATGGGCCAAAATGGAGCCTGCCGCAAAAAGACGGTCGTATGCCGGGCGGCCGCTGCCGGCCAATGGACGAAACCAGTCGTCGATCTCCACGCCGGTTCGGTGTATGGGATGGCCCCTTGGGTCGAAAAGCGCCTCCCGATGCCAGGATGCCCGGTCCGACTCCTGATACACCGGCAGATCGAACACAGCCTCGATGATCCGTGTTCTTTCGGCGCGCAGCCCTCTTCCCAGAAACCGGCCGCTGGCCAGAATCACCGCATCGCTGCACACGACCGCCTCGGCGGTTTCAGCGCCGATGTCGAGGACAAAGCCGCGGCCCGGTGCATGTCGGGCGGCGAGCACTTTTTTCTCGGCAAAGACCCGGACCCCCAGTTTGGGAAGCTCCTGTAAAAATGCATCTTTGATCCGCAGGCCGGGAATCGACGGGGGCATGGTCGGTATTTCGAATATGGGCGCCCCGATGCGGGCTTCCAAATCGGTGAAGACTTCCTCCGGGCGGTAGAGGCCGAATACGGCGGGCATGCCGACCGCTCTTGCCGATCCGAGGCGGCGTCTGACCTCCGCCGCAAAGGATTTGCGTATAGGGGGCGACTCAAGGCGGCGGGCGAGTCGTTCGGCAAAGAGTTCGGCGCCGGGGGCCGAATCAGGGAAGGAGACTTCCACAGGCCGAAGTCCCGGCCACTTTTGCCGCAGGTTTTCTGCGATCATTCGAGCGCTGAATCCTTTCAGCCCTTTCAGACCGACGATCAGACACGGCGTTTTTTCCTCCCATGCCAGAACGCCGTTCCACATGGATCGGGGCACGGCATAGGTCGGTTTCAGCGTGCCCACCGGGGTGACGACCATGGCGTTTCGATTCGACCGCAGGCAATAGGAAAGGCCGGCCTTTTGCAAAAAGACGATCACCGTTTCAAGGCTTTCGACGATGTCTTTTTGCGATATCTTTGCGTACGGATGCCTCGGGTTGTCCCGGACCAGGGCTTCTATCCCTTTCCATGGATTGATGCGGATGCGCCGTTGTTCGATCGGATGGACGCCGAGCACATCGAAAAAACCGCTGGCAAAGATGATCTCCGCAGAAGAACCGACGACGGCGGCAGCGATTCCCTGCCGGGCGGCAAACAGGGCGGCGGCCAGACCCGCCATGCCGGTGCCGATGACGGTCATTTCAAAGCGGGTTTCCATCTACAACTCCAGCCCGAAGAGACCGCAATACAGCGCCTCCTGGAATTCGGATTGGATCAGCGAGATGTCCCACAGCAGCGGCCTGACCCCCCGCCAGCGCTCGTTGAGAAAGGCTTTCAACGAGGCGGTGCCCACAGTCGAGGACAGCGTCCCGCGATCATACAGGTAGGCGGCCAGCCGAAGCCCGCACATGGTCCCCTGGCAGGCGCCTTTTCCGATGCGGCTGCGCATTCCCACAGTATTCAAATCCGCTCGGCCGCCCTGCCTATTGACCGAATCGATGATCTGGTCCACCATGCCCGAGGAGACCATTTCGCATTCGCACAGAAGAACATCGCCGGGCTCTCGACCCTGGAGCCACAGCCTGGGCGTAAATCCGGGCTGGGTGAACCTGGCGGCGGCGGCGGAAGGAAGCAGCGCGGTTTTCGTGGTGCAGGGGGAAACAACGCCCAGTTGCCGACAGACCAGGTCGGCGGTCTTTTCCGCCATCAGCCGGTAGGTGGTCAGCTTTCCTCCGGTGATCGTCGTGAAATTGACGAGACCCTGCTCGCCATGGTCCAGCAGCGCAAAGCCCCGGCTCATGCCGCGATCATCCCCGCTTTTTTGAGCGCCGACCAGGGGCCGGACCCCGGAATAGGCGCGGATATAGCGCGTCGCTTCCAGGCTGGGGATCATCTGCGCACCTTCCTCCACGATGAAGTCGATTTCTTCCACGGTGGGCCGGATCCCGTCCGGATCGTCGATTCGGACCGAAGTGGTTCCCAGAATCGACACCGTTCCTCCCGGCACCAGGATGTCTGCGTTGGAGGAGGGCCGAAGCCGGTTGATGACGCGTTCGGCCAGCCGGCTGTGGGTGACCAACAGGCTTCCCTTGGAATAGACCATGGCAATGTCGATGCCGGCCAGGGAGGCCACCTGCCCGGCCCAGGCGCCTGTGGCGTTGACCACATGGTCGGCTTCGACGGAAAAGACCTCGCCGGTCAGGGTGTTCAGCAGGCGGGTTTTCTGGATTCGGCCGTCTCCGGCTTCAAAACCGATCACTTTCGCGTGGCGAAGCAGTCGGCAGCCCATTTCCCGCGCGTGAATCACGTTGTCCAAGGTGAGCTGAAACGGATCGACGGCCGCATCCGGCACCCGAAAGGCGGCGATGAGCCGTTCGGAAAGAACGGGTTCCATCTCCCGGGCCTCTTTAACATCCACCGGTTCGGCAGGAACGCCGCTTTTGGCACACAGCTCCGGAAAGCGGGCGACATATCCTTCGTCGTCTCCTTCGACCGCCACGAAAAGCCCGCCGGTATCCTCGATGCAGTGGGCGGCCACCTTCTTCAGCACCTGGTTTTCTTCGAAGCATTCCCGGGCGTTGGCCGGATCGTCGGACACATAGCGCGCGCCGCTGTGCAGGAGCCCATGGTTGGCCCCGGAGGCCCCGGCGTTCAGATCCTCTCGCTCGGCCAACGTGCAGTGCACGCCCCGCAGGGCCAGATCCCGGGCAAGACCCGCACCGGTGATGCCGCCTCCGATAATCAGCACCTGCGTCCGTTGCAAGTTGTTCCTCTTCCGATTCGGATGAAACGCTCGCCGAATGCATCGCCTGTTCCCGGGTTGCCTTGCCAACGCGAGATACTTTCCTCAGGCGAACCGGGAGGGAGCATTCAAACCGTCTGAAATTGCGTATATTGTTGTCACATTTTGTCCACGAGCACAAGGAGGTGTGCTGTCAGGGAGGGTCTTGCGCAGGCCGGGGTCCGGCCGATGCGCCTTTTGCCGGTCCGCCATCCGAAAAGCTAAAAACAGGGCAAGGGCGCCGAGCACTCCTCCTAAATGGCAGGCGGCCAGAGGCGTGCCGCACAGTCCCATGTGCATGAACTCGAAGAGCACCTGCCCGTGGGCCGTTTCCCAGGCGCTTTTGGCCGCCACCAAACCGAAGGAAAACCAGCCGGCAGTCCGGTGTTTTCCCTCGCAAATCATTTCCAGGCCGGAGACGGCCATCAGCCCATGGGCGATCCCGGACAAGCCGCAGAGGCCGAGCCGGTCGAATCCGGGCGCCAGAACCAGCGCAGCGGTCAGGCTAGACAGACCGCCGATGCCCACAAACGCGAGCCTCCGGCCGATGCGCGTTTCGGACAAACCGGCATAGAGGAGGAAAAACGCACCGGCGTCGAGTGCAAGATGGTAGAAGGTCAAATGGGCAAAGGGATGGGTGACCAGGCGCCACCACTGCCCCTTGGCCGCTTCCGAAAGATGAAAGATGAACGGGGCCGGACTTCCGAAGCCCACGAGGTGAAGATTCAGCAGTAAGACGATGCCGGCGAAAATCCACAGGTCGGGGGACGGGCGGCGACGGGGGGCAACGCAGCATCGTTCGTAACCAAGGGGTGCATGCGGCATGGGAGGCTCCTTTAGAATGCATTTTGGGCATTCATCTGTACAGGGTTTTTGCGGAGGCGGTACCGGTGCACCGCCCCCGCACGTTCGGGTTTACTTTTTCTTTTTCCGTCGAACCAGCCACCAGGCGCCGAGCACAAAGAGCGGGCCGACCGGGCCGGTGCCGATACCTAAGTCGAGATTGCGGCTTTGAGGCCGCACTGAACCCGGATTCCGGGATGCCGATGGAGGGGGCGACGCAGGAGTCGTGTTCTGGGAGACCGGAGCCTCCGGGGCTTTTGCCCGGGCCAGCAGCGCCTGGGGGCCGAGATCGGCCGATGCCCGGTTGCGGATCTCATCCAATTCCTTTTCCCGCTGGGCCCGGGCCGAACGATCCCGACCCAGCCGGTCGCGGTTTTTTCGTTCGATTTTCCAGCGCTGGTACTCGGCGTCGTTTTCGAGAACCAGAAAAGAGGTGTACTCGGTGACGATGGAAAAGCCTTCTCCCAGGCGGATGACCTCCGGAAGCACCGTCTGGCGGTCGCCAGCACGGTCGGCCTTCTTGAGAAGGCCATCGATTCTCTTCCAGGCCCACATCCGCTCGATCTCAGGGTTGTCGCCGTCTATTTCCGGAAAAGAGAGGGAAACGGCCTTCTCCAGGGCAGCCCCCTGGATGTTTGCCGTCAAGGTGATCCGGGCGTCGCCGGCGCCGGAATACCGGCCGTAGATGCGAACCGGGCAGCCGTGGTAGAGGTTCGGCAGCAGCGCCGGCTCTATGGCGTAGACGCCGGCGCCGTCGATATCGAGCCGCAGATCGCTGGCCACCGGGCGCATGAGCTTTCGCCGGAAGGCCTTGGCTGCGCGGGTGAGGTTGTCTCCCCGGGAGACAAAGGCCGCCAGTCCTCCGGAGTCATCCGCCATCTGCTCGAGCAAGGGACGGTTCACCTCGTTTCCGATGCCGATGCAAAACACCCTGGCGTTTCTCGGCCGGGAGGCGACCAGCGCCATCAGTTCCCGGCGCTCGCGTTGTTCGGTCATTCCGTCGCTCAACACGACCACGTTCAGGGTCCGGTCCGGATCCCCGTAGCGGTAGGCCGTGTTCATGGCCGGGGCGAGAATGGTGCCGCCCCGGGCCTGCCGGCTTTCCAGGAATGCGGATGCCGCATCCCTGCTTTCGGCAGCGGCTGGGCGCAGCTCGCCGAACAGGGTCTGAGGCTGCACGTTGAAGGTCATGAGTTCGAATCGATCTTCGACGCCAAGCTCATCGACAAAGGCCTGGACCGAATTCTTGGACACCAGAAGCTTGCTGTCGTTTGCCATGGAGCCGGAGATGTCGAGCAAAAACACGTAGTCCATGCCGCTGTCGAGGGCGGCCAGTTCCTTGCCGGCGGTGAGGGTGAGAAGGAAATAGCCGTCTTGCCCTTTTTGGCGGGAGGTGATCAGATCGAATCCGGTTTTGGGGCGGGCCAGCCGGTAATGGAACACCACGTCTTGTGCCAGGCTGCCGCCGTCTGTCTCCAGGCTCGCCTGATGGTAGGTGTCCGCGTGCCGGACCATGACAAATTGGCCGGCATGGCTCGGGCTTTCCATCGCGGTGATGGGAACAGACGATTTGACGTCGAAATCAATGGCGAATTTACCGGTGATGCGGGCGTCGATGCCGCTGCGGGTGACCGTCGCCAGGGGATAGACATAGGTGGCCTCGTCGTGGTCGACCGAAACCTCCTGGTAGTAGACGATCTGAACCTTCTGCTCGGCACCGGCGGCGATGGGAAAGATGCGCATCTCGAAGCGCTTGTAGTCCACCTGCTCGAGCAGCCCGGGATCCCGGCGCTTTTGCTTGTAGCTTTCGTAGATTTGCCGGGCCCGATTTTTCTCCAGCACTTCGCCGATCATTTCCTTGCCGTCGATCCACATGGAGAAGTTGGACACCGAGGCGCCCCGGGGTACAGGAAAGGTATACAGGGCTTCCACCTGACGGTTTTCGGTGTTTTGAAACACCTGGGTGACCCGGGTGACGGCCACCCCGTTGTTGATGGTAACCTTTACCTCGTGTTCCTTGATTTCCAGTACGCCGCCAACGCCGCCCTCGGCGATGAGCAGACCGGCCGCGTCGGATTTTTCCGGCGCCACCGCAAAAAGGGTCAGAACGATGGCCACTGCCGGCAGCAGCCGCTGTTGAATCATTTTCCAGAACTGTTTCATGACCGCCTCCAATCTTTTCCGCGTTTGTGTGGCATGTTGGTCCTTTGCGTCCCCTATCCTGGCCTCTGAAAAAACCAAGAATCGTGCCAAAAGGCGGAAAAGATTAAAATGCATTGTAAATATTAGATATATTTCAAATCTTGCAGGACCCCCAATCCTGTGGTACGGAGTATTTTGTGCATTAATTGATCAGACGTCGTACAAATATTGTATGGAGGGGCAGTGGGAAAAAACGCACCCCGGAAGCGGCTCACGGACGACGAACGCGGGTTTTTTGCCCTGATCAACCGGGCGGTGTTTGCCAATCCTTTCAGCCAAGAGCGAGAAAGGCTGGATCGGCAGATCGCCGGACTTTCCACGGGGGCGGCGGCCGCGACGGCACTGGCGCAGTCGGTCGCCCGCATTGCCGACCGGCTGGACCGATTCGAAAAGGAGGGCCGGGCCCGGATCGGTCTTTACGCCGGCGACGACCGCCTGCTGATGGAAAACGTGTTTCTCTATGATTTTTTTCACCGTTTCCTGGACCGGTTCGACCGGCTGATCATCGATCAGATACAGGCCGGCGCGGAGCCGCTGCCCGTCCCCTTTGCCGAAGAGGCGTTCGGATTCCTCCGCGGTCGCGGATTTGCCGGCGATGCCATCCGACGCTACTTTGAAGTGCTCTACCAGCTTCGGCGCGCATTTTTTTTCATCGACCGGAACCTGGTGGGCTGCAGTCCCTCCATGAGAAAGCTCCGGAAAAGACTCTGGGACAACGTCTTCACCTACGATCTCAATTTATACAATCGACATCTCTGGGACCGGATGGAGGACTTTTCAGTCCTGATCCTCGGGGAAACCGGCGCCGGCAAAGGCGCGGCGGCCGCGGCCATCGGCCGGTCCGGATTCATCCCCTTTGACCCGGGAAAAAGCCGTTTTGCTGTGAGCTTCACCGATTCATTTGTCGAGATCAATTTGTCCCAGTATCCAGAGAGTTTGATCGAGTCCGAGCTGTTCGGACACAAGAAAGGGGCATTTACCGGGGCCGTGGAAGATTACCGGGGCGTTTTCGACCGGTGCAGCCGATACGGCGCGATTTTTTTGGACGAGATCGGAGAGGTGTCGACTCCGGTGCAGATCAAGCTGCTGCGGGTTTTGCAGGAGCGGGCATATACGCCGGTGGGCAGCCAGGAGAAACGGCGGTTTGCCGGCAGGATCATCGCGGCCACCAACATTCCGCTGGCGTCCCTTCGAAAAGAGGGCCGGATGCGGGACGATTTTTTCTACCGGCTGTGTACGGATATCATCACGGTGCCGCCCCTGCGGCAGCGGATCGCGGAAGATCCCTGCGAGATAGATGGACTGCTGGCATTCGTAGTGCATCGTCTTTTGGGAAAGCCCTCCGAAGAGGTGACCCAGATGGTCAAGGAATCCATCGAACGCCGACTCGGCTGGGACTATGCCTGGCCTGGCAATGTCCGGGAACTGGAGCAGCTGACCAGGCGGATTCTGATCAACCGCGGCGATGATGCGGTAAAAACGGAAACCCAGACGGAGCTGTCCCAAACCTTGTCAGAAGCGATTCAAAGCGGCACTGCCTCCGCCCAGCAACTGGTTTCCGGCTATTGCACCCTGGTTTACGAGCGGTGCGGTACCTACGAGGAGACTGCCCGGCGCCTCGGACTCGATCGGCGGACCGTGAAAAAGCACGTGGAGGTGTGGCGCAAAAGGACGGAAGACAGTGGGAGCAAAGGATTTAGAATTTAGAATTGTGAATTTAGAATTTAACACTCGGCATGATGCGTTTCAATCTACCTCGGGTTACTCCTGAACCTTGAACGCCGCGCCAGCGGCAGGGTTGATATCCGATATCCGACATCTGACATCGGATATCCGTCATCCGCCTGCCCCGGCGAAGCCGTAGGCGAAGACGGGTCATCCGTCCTCTGTCCTCTTTGTTCTTGAAAAACACCCGTATTTCAAAAAATAGAGAACCTGGTCGATGACTTCTTCTTCCTCCATTATGAAAGTATGCCCATAGGGCAGCGAGAGAAAATCGGCCATTCCTTCGACCCTGGCGCGCTCGACGCCCACTTTTCCGTCGTCCTGGCCCGGGATCATGTCCGGGAAAAACGTATCGAAAAATGATGGTCGGCGAGGTGTCATACAGGCTGATCAGGGTGGTCTCTTCAGACGGCGGCCGCACTTTTTTTCGGCAAAACGATGCTTATGGTATTGTCAGTGCCGGCGCAGTTTTCCAACAATTTCGCGTTCCGGCAAGCACGGGAAGAGACCGCTTTGTTCGGTTCATGGTCGAATTGATGAGTCATCGATACCACCGTAAAAAGAGGAAAGCCACCATGAATGCCTTTCGGCTGCGGATTTGGGCAAAATGTCAAATCCGAAAGACTGCCAGCAAATTCCGCAGCGTTGTCTTCAGCTCCGTTTTTTTCTCCGTGGGGATCGGTCTTCTCTTGACTCTTGCCCGGCCGGGCAGCGCTGAGCCTCTGGTTCTGCTCACGGAGGAAAACCCGCCCTACAACTTTACCCGGCAAGGGCGCCTGACCGGCGCCACCACCGAACTGGTCCGGGAAATCATGCGCCGGCAGGCAGTGGCGTATCCGATTCAGGTCGTTCCCTGGGCGAGAGGGTACAAACGGCTTCAGACCGAGCCGAATGTGGTCCTGTTTACCACCGCCAGGACGCCGGAGCGCGAAGCCAAGTTTCGCTGGGTGGGGCCTCTTTATGAATTTCGTCTCGCTTTTTATGCCCGAAAAGATGCCGGGATCAAGGTGTCTTCGCCGGATGAAGCCAGAAAGGTCGGATCCATTGCCATATACCGGGGCGATTTTCGAGAGCAGCTGCTTCTTTCCATGGGGTTTGACAACCTCGACAGCGCGACATCTCCCCACAGCGGTCTGCGCAAGCTGATTTCCGGCAGGGTCGATCTTTGGTTTTTCGACAACCTCGGCGCGCCAAAGGTGGCCCAGGAGGCGGGGGTGGATTGGAACAGCATCGAAGAAGTCTACACGTACCAGAAGAACCATTCCTACATTGCCTTTTCCAGGCAAATCCCGGACGGGGTGGTGACGCGTTGGCAGGCGACCCTCGATGAGATGAAAAAAGACGGGACCTACTGGTGGCTCTGCAGAAAGTGGATGCCCGCAGACGCCCTGGTTCCCGATACCGGCGCTGCCGGCGAAGAGATTCGGCCGGTTCGCTTTTCAATTTATACCGAAAATGCGCCGCCTTCGACCTACATGGAAAATGGCAGGATTTCGGGGCTTTCGGCGGAAATCGTACGGGAGATCCTGCACCGGGTGAACCACCCCGATGATATCGAAATGGTCCCGTGGGCAAGGGGCTACGAGCTGGCCCTGAACCAGCCCGGCGTGGTCTTGTTTTCCACCACCCGCCTGCCCCAGCGCGAAGACCTGTTTTTCTGGGTCGGCCCCCTCTATTCCCAGACCTGGGGGTTTTATGCCCTGAAGGGCAACGGCCTCCGGATCGATTCCCTCGAAGACGCGGCCAAGGTCGCCAGGATCGGCGTCTACCGACGGGATGCCAAGATGCAGTACCTGGAGAAAAAAGGATTTTCCAACCTGGTGCCCACAAACGATAATACCAACAATATCCGGCATCTGATTCGCGGCAACATCGATCTTTGGGTGACGTCCGATTTCAACGTGAATCACCAGGCCCGTCAGGCCGGGGTGGACCCTTCCCAACTTGCACGGGCGTTTCCGTTTTTGACGGTCAACAACTACATTGCTTTTTCCCGGAAGACGTCTCCCCATATCGTATCGCTGTGGCAGAAGGTGTTCGAGGAGATCAGAAAGGACGGAACCTACGAGAAGATCCGCCGAACATACGCGAGTCGAATCCCGTAAACGGCGGCGTAGGACGATGGGCTTCCCCCCGGGTGTTCAACGGCTTATTTTTAAAAATAGTTTCACATAAGGTAAAGAAGATGGATTCATTAGCAAATAGAGCGAACCTGTATCGATGGGCCCTGGTGTTGGCTTGGATCACCATTGGTTACAATCTGGCCGAGGGGCTGGTGTCGGTCGTTTTCGGCATGGAGGACGAAACCCTGGCCTTGTTCGGGTTCGGGCTGGACTCCTTTGTGGAAGTGATCTCCGGGGTGGGCATCTGGCACATGGTCCGCCGCATCCGACGCCGGCCCGAAGACGATCCGGATCCTTTCGAGCGGACCGCGCTTCGCATCACCGGCACGGCTTTTTACCTGCTCACGGCCGGCCTGGCGATCAGCGCCGCTTACAACCTGTACATCGGCCACCGGCCGGAAACCACCTTTTGGGGGATCGTGGTCTCGCTGATTTCCATTTTCACGATGTGGGCGCTGATCCATTACAAGGTCAAGGTCGGCCGCGGCCTCGGTTCGGCGGCCATCCTGGCCGACGCCAACTGCACCAAGACGTGTCTGTATCTTTCGTTCGTATTGCTGCTGGCCAGCGCAGGCTACGAACTCACCGGCATCGGAGGACTCGATGCTCTGGGCGCTGCAGCCATCGCCGTGTTTGCTTTCCGGGAGGGGCGGGAAGCCTTTGAAAAGGCGGCCGGAGAGGCCTGCTGCTGTTCCTGTCAGCAGGAGAAATAGCCCGGCGCTATTCCGTATAGCGGGCGATGCCCAGCGCCTCGGCATTGACGATGCTCGGCGCCGCCTGGGGGGGGTGGTCTCCTAAAAAGGGCGAGATGTCTCTATGTTGCCAGGCAGGGTATCCCTGCAGCATGGCGGCCACGTTGGCGGCCGCCAGAGTGGCCATGCCCTGCCGGCTCCAGTTCGTGGCAGAGGCGATGTGGGGAACGATGACCACATTGTCCAGGTCGGCAAGGCCGGGCGCCAGGTTCGGCTCATTTTCAAATACGTCCAGACCCGCCCTGAACTCCGGATTCTTCCGGCAGTGTGCCACCAGGGCCGCCTCGTCGATCACCGGCCCCCGGCTGGTGTTGATCAGGATCGCGGTTTTTTTCATCCGCCGCAGCCGTTTGGCATCGATCATGTGGCGGGTGGAGTCGGTCAGCGCTGTGTGGAGGCTGATATAATCTGACTTTTCAAGAAGCCTATCGAGGGTTTCGGCCCTTTTCCAGGTTAGCGGCGTTTCCCCGCGGGATGCAAGAAAACGGCTGTAGTCGTCCACGAACTTTTCCAGCGCCGGGTTGGGTCGGCGATCGAAGTAAACCAGGTTCATCTTGTGCCCTTCGACCATCATCCGGGCATAGGCCGCCCCGATTCTCCCGGCGCCGATCACCCCGACGGTTTTTTGCCGGAGAAGCTCTCCCAGAAACAGGGTCGGCAGCCAGGTCCGGTATTTCCCCGCCCGTAAAAACCGCTCTGCTTCGCCGGTGCGACGGGCGGCGGCAAGGGTCAGGGCCGCGGCCATCTCTGCGGTGGCCTCGGTGAGCACCCCGGGGGTGTTCCCCACCGGGATCCGGTGACGGGTCGCCGCCGACACATCCACGTTGTCATAGCCTACGGCGTAGTTGCTGTAGGCCTTTGCCCCGGCAGCAGACAGCTTCAAAAAGAGCGGCTCTGCCCAAGTCTCGGTCAACTGGCCGATGACGCCGTCGCAACGGTCGCCGATGGCGGAAGCGATCTGCTCCCGGGTTAGGATTTCCGTCGATGTGCAGATTTCGACACGGCAGTCGGCGTCGGTCAGGTATTGCAGCCACCGCTGTCCGGGCAGCTCCTTTGTAACGACCACTCGCCGGGCGCCGTCGGCATTGATGATCCGCCACCTTGCTTCTTGCATTTAAAAAGCATCCCTTTTCAAAATGAACGGGTCCTTGCAGACCGACGAACGACGAAACGCCCGAACAGGGGGCCTTCGCCCTCTATGGGGGAGAAGGGCCCTGGTTTAGTTTTTTCCGTTGACGCTTTTCGATCTGCCGTTGGTGCCAGGTCTCGTTTCTGCGGCTCCTTTTTTCGATCTTATCTTCTTGCTGAGGCTGCGAATCGGATTCCATCTTTTGAGCGGGGCCTTCGGTCTGCTCAGCAGGTGCAGATTCTTCCGAGTCTGAAAGACGCTCTTCCCGCCGGAGCTGTTCCAGATACTGGCGCTGTTCCATTTCCCGCTCCCGGGCCTTTTGCGGATCGTGGGGCACCTCTTTTTCGGTATCGATGATAGTGGCGCCTTCGGGAGGCTTCGTGTTGGTATAGTGAAGAACGCCGTCCTTATCTTTCCAGGTGTACACGGTGCTCTGGGCCATCGCCGCCGGCAAAGCGACCAAAACGGCCAGGCAAAAAACAAAAACAGGAAATAATTTCATTTGAATCATCCTTTCACAGGAATTGTACCGGTTTCATCCTAAACCATAATCCCTTATGGAAAGGATAAAAGGGGCAGAAAGGATGAGCACTGCATCTCGGGCGCGAAACGGGGCGGTTTTTAAAGCCGGGTCCAGGCGTCTATCGGTCGGATAGGGCGGCCACGCCCGGAAGCACCTTGCCTTCCAGAAACTCCAGGGAGGCGCCGCCTCCGGTGGACACATGGGAGATGTGATCCTGTACGCCGGATTTTCGAACCGCCGCTGCCGAGTCCCCGCCGCCGACCACTGTGATCGCCCCGCCTTTTTCGGTGGCGCCGGCCAGGGCCCGTGCCAGGGCATAGGTCCCTTCGGCGGTGGCTTCGATTTCAAATACACCCATGGGGCCGTTCCATACGATGGTCTTGGCGTCCGACAGCAGTTCCTCGAAGGTGCGGATGCTTTTGGGGCCGATATCCAGCGCGGTCCACCCGGCTGGAATTCGGTCTGCCGCCACCTCCACGAGTTCTCCTACTTTGCCGGCCTTGAAATCAAACTGGTCGCTGATGCGGCAATCCACGGGAAGAACAATCTTTTCGCCCGCCCGTTTCAGAAGCTGTGAGGCCAGTTCGATCTTGTCGGCCTCCAGCAGGGAGTTGCCGATCTCCAACCCTTTGGCCTTGAAAAAGGTAAAGGCCATACCGCCGCCGATCAGCAGGCGGTCGACCTTGGGCAGCAGGTGGTCGATCACATCGATTTTACCGGAAATCTTGGCCCCACCCAGAATGGCGATAAACGGCCGTTGAGGGTCCCGGGTCACCTTGCCCAGGTAGTCCAGCTCTTTCATCATCAAGAACCCGGCAGCGGCTCGGGCCATGTGGTGGGTCACCCCTTCGGTGGAGGCGTGGGCCCGGTGGGCGGTGCCGAAAGCGTCGTTGACATAGACCTCCCCCAGCATGGCGAGGCGTTTGGCAAATTCGGGGTCGTTATCGGTTTCGGCTTTATGAAAGCGAAGATTTTCCAAAAGCAGCACTTCGCCGGGCCGAAGTTCGGCGGCGGCATTCTCCGCTTTCGGTCCCACACAGTCATCGACGAACCTGACGCTGCGGCCCAACAGTTCAGCCAGGCGATCGGCGCAGGGGCGCAGGGATAGTTCGGCCACCGGCGACCCCTTGGGCCGCCCGAGGTGTGACATGAGAATCAACCGCCCGCCTTGCTGCAGGATATAGTCAATGGTGGGCAGTGCGGCGCGGATGCGCTGATCGTCTGCGACCTGCTCATTTTTCAACGGTACGTTGAAATCGACGCGCATCAACACCCGTCGGTCTTGAAGATCAAGGTCTTCCACGGTGAGTTTTTCCATGTCGTGCCTCCATGTAAAGATCGTTTCCAAGGGGCGGGGTGTCGAATCCAACAAATTTATCCTAACACCGAAACAGGCCTCTTGAAAAGGGCGCCTCCGTGACATGCAGCCATTTACAGTTGACATCGCAACTGACAAAGGCTACTTTTTTC
>CBFCZJ010000063.1:0-14222 GCA_965602445.1 uncultured Desulfobacterales bacterium
CTGCGGGTAGCCGTCTCGTCGTCCGGGAACCGCGCGGCTTCTTGCAAGATGGGAGCGGATCGCTCCCGGCGTTTGTGGGGCCGTGCTGGTCCGCACACGCTTTATCGACGATTGCCTGGCCGAGGAACTCGGTCGGGGGCTTCGGCAGCTGGTTGTTCTCGGGGCCGGCTACGATACCCGTGCCCTTCGGTTTTCTCAGCTAAAGGAAACCGTGGCTGTATTCGAGCTCGACCACCCGGAAACCCAGCGGGTGAAGATGGAAAAGATCCGTCGGCACATGGGATCGCTTCCGGCGCATGTGAATTTCACACCGATCAATTTCGAGAAAGAATCCATCGCGGAAAAACTCCTCGCATGCCCCTACGATCCCAGCGCAAAGACGCTCTTTATCTGGGAAGGGGTCAGCTACTATCTTCCTGCCGAGGCGGTGGATCGAACCTTGTCGTTTATCGGCGCCTGCAGCGGTGAGCAGTCTTCCATTGTCTTCGACTACTTTCCCCCCTCTGTGGCAGAAGGGACTTGCCGCCTGGCCGAAGCGGCCGGTCTTCGAAAAGGGTTGAAGCATTTCGGAGAAGAAATCCTGTTCGGCATCCGGCCGGACGGCATGGTACGGTTCCTGGAAAATCGAGGGTTTACCTGTGTAAAAAATGAAGCTGCCAGCGACTATGGCCGGGCCGTCATTTCAGCTGGGCGGGGGACGCTGCCGGTTTCGGGGATTTTCTTTTTTGCCCATGGGACAGTGAGACCAGCCTGCAGTACAACTTGAAATCCAGGATCGGCAAAGGAGGCGCGAATGAAAAGGAGGCGATCCATGACAATCTCGAGAAACTCGAAAAAGGGCGGTTGGGTGGCGGCATGCATCCTTCTATCTTTTGTTTTCATCGTGACGGCCCGCGCCGCCGAGCCAAAATCCGGCGGAACACTGGTATTCGGGACGGAAAATGAATTTGCAGGATTCGATGCCCTCAAAACACGGGGGTTTGCAATCTGCGATGCGATTGCCAACTCCGCGATCCACGAACGACTCTTTGAATGGGATGAAAACGGCGAGCTGCTCCCGGTGCTGGGGCTTTCGGCGACCTTGTCCGACGACCGGAAGGTCTGGACGATCACGCTGCGAAAGGGGGTCTCATTTCACGACGGCACCCCATTTACCGCCGACGCGGTCGTGTCCCACTGGGCGCGGCTCTTGAAGCCGGAAAACCGGTTCAGCGGCCGGGACGCCATTGCCCCGATCCTGTCGGTCGAGAAGGCGGATGCATTTACCGTCCGTTTCGTTCTCGCCCACCCCTGGCTCCCTTTCCTGGAGACATTGTGCGACGGTAGAACCTTGGCGCCCTTTATCCCGTCGCCCAAAGCCGTTGCAGAAGACAGGCAGAACCGGGCGCCGGTCGGAACCGGTCCGTTCATGTTCAAAGAATGGCTGACCGGGGACCGTTTCACCCTTGCACGCAATCCCGGATACTGGAAACCGGGAAAGCCGCATCTGGACGGGATTGTCTTCAAGCCGATGCCGGATCACCAGACCCGGTACGCGAGCCTCGAATCCGGTCAGACGGACATGATCTGGACCGATCGCGGCGGAGCCGTTGAAAAGGCAGAAAAAGACAAGCGCATGGTCCATTACATCAGCGAGGGAACCGGCGCTGAAATATTCATTCTCAATACTGCCAAACCTCCGTTGGACGACCCTCGTGTCCGCCGGGCGCTGGCCCACGCCTGGAACCAGCAGGTCTGCGTCACATTGAGCTACCAGGACAGCATTCCTTTCGTCGAACACCCCTTCGGCGTCGATGCCCGATGCGGCGATGTGGGCTATCGTACCCACGATCTTGAAAAGGCCCGAGAGTTGATTGCCGCCTACGGCAAACCGGTGGAAATCGAATGCCTGCATTCCAACACCAAAAGGGGAAGAGAGCAGGGAGAACTTCTGCAGCAGTTTGCCAAGCAGATCGGAGTGTCCGTCAAGCCGGTGGGAATGAGTTTCGGCCCTGTGGTCAAAAAAGTCGTCACGGGCCAATACCAGGTGTCGACCTGGCGAATTCCTTCCTACCGGGATCAGGGGCCCAGCCTCTATTCCGCATTTCATTCCAAAAGTCGGCGGAACTGGTCCGGATATCGCTCAGAAGAGATGGACCGGCTTCTCCTCGAACAGAACACCGAGACCGATACGGCCAGAAGAAATGCACTTCTTTGTGAAATCGCCGGACGGATCAATGAAGATGTGCCGGTGATCTACCGGGGCGGCCGGCGGTTTCACGTTCTGGCCAAACAGGAAGTCAAGGGAAACTTCCGTTTCCAGAACGGGATTTTTGTCCTGTCGGACCTTTGGCTGGACCGGCAGTCCGAATAAGCCCATTGACATGGCAGAGGGATCCGTTCGATAAATTGCTGTCGCTTTTTTGTAGGCAATTCATTTTCCGATCGAGGCGGTGGAGAAAGTGAGCGCCTTGGGGAAAAGAGCCCTGCATCTGTTCCTGGTGGTGTTTGCGTCGTCGGCGGTCACCTTTTTGATGGTTGACCTGTTGCCCGGCGATGCCGCCTACCACATCGCCGGCGATACGGCGACCCTCGAAGATGTTCAGGCGATCAGAGAGGAGCTCGGACTCAACCGAAGTCTTGTCCTCCGGTACGTGAACTGGCTGGCCGATGTGGCCCGGGGTGATCTCGGCGTTTCTTACCTTACCCGGGAGCCGGTCCGGGAGGCGATTCTGGCCCGGCTTCCCGTGACCATCGAGCTGATGATTGCCGCCCAGTTGATCGCCCTGGTTCTGTCGGTTCCTGCAGGAATTTACTGCGGGTACCGACCCCGCTCCGGTATCGACAGATTTCTGGGCTCGACTTCATTTGCCGTCATGTCGGTTCCGGTCTTCGTGATGGCCCTGGTGCTGATTTACCTGTTCGCCTTGAAGCTCCGGTGGCTTCCGGCGACCGGCTATGTGCCGCTGTCGGCGGATCCGGTTGCCAACATCCGATCGATGCTGCTGCCGGCGCTCAGCATCGCCCTGGTCGAATGGGTGCCGTTGATGCGGGTCCTGCGCAGCGACATGATCGACACCCTTCGCGAAGATTATATCCTGATGGCCCGCTCCAAGGGGCTTCCCACCCATACCGTCCTATTCCGGCATGCCCTCCGTCCGTCGCTGTTCACCCTGGTCACCTTGTTCGGCATTCAAGTCGGCCATCTGATCGGCGGGGCGCTGATCGTCGAGACGATCTTCGCGCTGCCGGGCATCGGCCGTTTGCTGATCGGGGCCATTTTCAGCCGGGACATTATCGTTGTTCAGGGGTGCATTCTGTTCATCGCTGTCGCCTATGTGGCGGTAAATTTTTTAGTCGATATTTCTTACACTTTCTTGGATCCGAGGCTTCGCCGCGGGAGGGCGGATGGCTGACTGCACCTCATATCCGATGAACCCTCCTCGGGATATTCCCCCCGCCGCCCGGAGAAAGTCTTTTTCCGAATCCTTGGGCGAATCATTCTGGCTTTCGGCGATATGGCTTTTTTGCGTCATTATTTTCGCCGTTACGGCGGATTTGTGGCCTCTTGCCGAATACGACCACATGAACTGGCAAAGCCCGGCAGCGCCCCCGGGAACCGAAATCCATGTCGAGGTTCCGGGCGGAGGCCGGCCGGTCGAAATGAAGCAGGTTTCCTTGCTCGGCACCGATACCATGGGCCGTGATGTTCTCGCGCGGCTGATTTACGGAGCCAGAATTTCGCTGGCCATCGGACTGATCACGCCCTGTATCGGCATGGTGATCGGCGGCCTTCTCGGCATGATGGCCGGATTTTACCGGGGCCGGGTAGAAGCGGTCATCGTGGCAGTGATGGATGTCATCCTGGCGTTTCCCGGGTTGGTTTTTCTGCTGGCGATCACGTTCATCCTGGGCCCCGGCCTGAATCACATCATCCTGGCATTGGGATTGCTGACCATACCGGCTTTCACACGGGTGGCCCGCGCCAACACCCTCCGCTGCGCCCGGCTCGAATTCGTCCAGAGTGCACGCATGCTCGGCCAGAGCGATATCAGCATCCTGGTGCTGGAGATTCTGCCCAATGTCATCTGGCCCATGATCGTCTACGCACTGTTGGTGGTGTCTTACATGATCGTCGCCGAAGGGGCCTTGAGCTTTTTAGGCCTCGGGGTTCCGGCGCCGACCCCGAGCTGGGGGGCGATGATCGCCGAGGGAAAAGAGGTCCTCGACAAAGCGCCCCATGTCAGTCTGATCCCGGCGCTGGTCATGTTTCTTACCGTTTTTTCGTTCAACATCATGGGCGATTGCCTGCGCCGGGCCGTCCATCCGAAAGAGGAGCAATTGTGACGGCTTCAAAAGACCCTGCGCGCCCCCCCCTTCTTCAGGTCGAAAACCTCGGGGTTTTTCTTCAACACAAAGAGAGGCTCGTCCGCGCCGTGGACGCCGTCTCTTTTCGCCTGAAACAGGGGCAGACCCTGGGGATCGTGGGTGAATCCGGGTGCGGCAAGACGCTGTTGTGCCGCTCGCTGCTGGGCCTGCTGCCGGGCTGTGCCGCTGTCGCTCCAAACGCGAAGGCGTTTTTCGACGGGAGGGATCTTTTTCGGTTGTCGGAGCGTTCGCTGAACAAGGTTCGGGCCGCAGGCATCGCCATGATTTTTCAGGATCCGCTTTCTTCCTTGAACCCGGTGATGACCATCGGACGGCAGATTTGCGAACCCCTCGTCCACCATCTGGGAATGACGGCCGGTAAGGCGCGGTCCCGGGCCGTTGAACTGCTTTATTCCGTGGGCGTTTCCGGCGCTGAACAGCGGGTGGATCAATACCCGCACCAGATGTCGGGGGGGATGCGGCAGCGGGTGGCCATCGCCATCGCCCTTTCCTGCGGGCCGAAGCTTCTGATCGCCGACGAACCGACAACAGCGCTGGATGTTACGGTGCAGGCGGCCATTCTCGATCTGCTGATGCAAGTGCAGGCCGAAAGAAAAACGGGCATGATCCTGGTGACCCATGATCTCAGGGTCGCGGCCACACGGACCCATGAGGTCGCCGTGATGTACGCGGGAAGGATCGTCGAGCGGATCTCGGCGGGGGGGCTGCTCACCCATGCCCGGGTCCCCTATACCCGTGCCCTGGTCGATGCGATCCCGAAGATGGACCGCCCTCCCCACACCCCGCTACGCTCAATCGAAGGCCGGCCCCCCGGGCCGGCCGGAACGATTTTCGGTTGCGCGTTCGCCCCCCGCTGCAACCGGGAAATAGAAAAATGCCGCACCCGGACCCCACCGATGCGGTCGGATCGATCCGGCCGACACGGGTATGCCTGCTGGAATCCGGTCCAGGAGGCCGCCCCATGACCAAGCCGGCACCGGTTCTGAAAATTGGAAACCTGAAAGTGACCTATGAGGCGGGGCGTCGGCGGCGCATCCAGGCCGTTTCGGATGTCAGCTTCGAGATGACACAGGGCGAGACATTGGGCCTGGTTGGGGAATCCGGCTGCGGCAAGTCGTCCATCGCACGGGCCGTCATGCAGCTTCCCCCTCCCCCTTCGGGCCGGGTCATGTTTTTCGGAGAGGATCTGACCGGGGTCAGCCCGCTGCGGCTGCGCCAACTGCGTCCCCGGCTGCAGATGATTTTCCAGGATTCTGCTGCGGCCCTGAATCCCCGAAGAAAGGTGGGCGAGACCATCGCCATGCCGCTGCGCGTGGCCGGCAAGGCGCCGAGGGAAAATCGCAACAAAAGGGCGCGGGAGATGATGTCCGCAGTGGGACTCGATCCGGCGCTGTTCGGCCACAGGCCTTTCCAGCTTTCCGGCGGCCAGTGTCAGCGTGTTCAGTTCGCCCGGGCGCTCATGACCGAGCCCGCGCTTCTGATCTGCGACGAACCGGTTTCTTCGCTGGATGTCTCGATCCAGGCACAGATCCTCAATCTGCTGGAGCAGGTTCGAATCCGCCACGGGCTCACCATTTTGTTTATCTCCCATGACATGGCAGTGGTGAAAAATGTATGCGACCGCGTTGCCGTGATGTATCTGGGCAGACTGTGCGAAGCGGCCCCGACCGAAGCGCTATATCGGCAACCGGCCCATCCCTACACGGCCGTGCTGATCAATGCGATCCCCATGGCCGGCCCTGTTATATCCCGGCCCGATATAAAGGCTGTGACGACCGATCTTCCTTCCCCCATCGATCCGCCGTCCGGGTGCCGGTTTCACACCCGATGCCCCCTTGCCCGCGACCGCTGCGCTAAAGTCGAACCGGCCATGGAATCCGTCGGCCCTTGCCGTCAGGCAGCCTGCCATTATCCGCTTTGCAGTGGATGAGCTCTCGACATGCTTTGCGATTCCGCCCCCGGCGCCGAGGCGACGCTCCATCAGGAGAGCTGTGCCACCCAGCGGCCAAAGAGCACATCCTGGACACGGTAGACGCCGTTTTTTTCCAGGATATCGCGGGCGGAAAGGACATCCAGGGCGCGCTTGAGCTGTGAGCCGGATTTGAATCCTACCTGTTGAAGGGCTTCTGCGTTGTACATCTGGCTGCCGCCGGTGGCGGCCAACAGCTTTAGGGCTTTTTTCTGGTTGAGGGTCAGACTCTCCCAAATATTGTAATACCCGTTGCGGTTGCGGCGCAGGATCTCCGCTTCGATCCGGTCCAGGTCGTCTTCCCCCGGCCGAGAGCATGACCAGAGATGAAAGAGAAACTGCTGCACATACATCGGGTGGTTTTCACACCGGCCGACGACGCTGGAGATGAGGGCGGGAGCAAGGGGTATTCCTTTTTCCGCAAACAGGGCAGAGGCCCAGGTGATATAGTCTTCGGTGTCGATTCGCTCGATCGGATAGCTTTCGGCAATCCGGTAAAAGGCCCGATTCTTGTCATGAAACAGTTCGGTGAGAAGATGGCGTTGGCTGCCACAAAAGATATAGGCGGTGTTTTCGTGGTTTTGGACCTGGGCCCGGAGTCGTTTTTCAAATCCGGTTTCCCCATAGAGGGCGACCTCTTGAAATTCATCGAATACCACTGCAAGCCTCCGATGTCTTGAGAAGCGCTCCAGAATTGTCATGGCGCTGTCGAGTCTCGTCTCCGGACGGCCGGGTTCAGCGGCCAGAGAGAGGTTTGCTGCGCCGCTGTCCGGATCGATCATCACGGTGAGGCGGAGGCCGGAAAGCATTTTCTTAACGGTTTTCAGAAGACGGTCGGCCGTGGGCTCCACCCGGGAAAATCCTCGCAGCAGCGCATCGACGAATTCTTTTTCCGATACGGTTCCGTAAAGATCCACGTGAATTCCTGCCGTTTTGGGGCTGCCGGCCGACAATTTTTCGAAAACCCGGTGAAGCAGAGAGGTCTTGCCGTATCGGCGGTGAGAGTAAAGCAAGACATTCTGCCCGGCGCGTAGAAACCGGAGAAGGTCTGCAATCTCCTTTTGCCGGTTGCAAAATGCCTTGCCGGTGACTACACCCGTATAGTTGAAGGGATTGTCCAAAATACACCTCGTGTGAATAACAATTCTGGGTAAAAAATATTACGCAAAAAGTTAGTCGCAAAATGTGTATAGCAATATAGGGTATTCCATGCAAGGCTTGCGGCAAAAAAACCTTTCAGCGTCAGAATGCCCACGACTCGCGGCTGATGCCCTCGCCGCTGAAGGGGTGTAATGGCCGGCAGGTACAGTCGGGGGACGGCGGCGCAAAGACCGTCAAAAAAACCAGAAGGGACAAAAGGCTGCTGCGCTGCTTGTCGGACATAGGGCTGGGCATGATGCAGCGGTTTTTTATCCATTGTTACGGGAGAAGATCTTGTTGAGCACCCACTTTCTGGGAAAAAACATCGATACCCGCCCCCGGTAATCTTGGTACGCCCTACCGAACTGCGCCCGGAGTTTGCGCTCCTCTAAAAACGCCCCCACGATGAAATAGCCGGTGATCACCAGGTTGGTCAGTACGGCGGCGGCATCCAGGGGACGGGCCCAGACGATGAGAATGCCGCCGGCGTACCAGGGGTGGCGGACTACGGAAAGGATCCCGGTGGTGTCCAGGGAGCAGTCGTCGGTGAGCACGCTGCAGGACTTTTCGTCTTTGATCTGGCGAAGCCCGAGAAACTGCAAAAAATCATAGCGCCGGGCCCCGGCGGCAAAAAAGAACAAGGCGCTGCCGGCCAGAAAGATCTGTATGATCCGCCACGGCCCCGCCCACCTGAAAAACGGTGTGTCTTGCAGCCAGCGGCGCCTTTCTTAAGCGGGCCGTCGTCGAATCACGCGTCGATCAGCTTCCTTTCACCCCTTTGGCAATGCGGTCTCCGGTCTCCTTGTCGATGCTGCGCCAGTACTCCAGAGCACGCTCCAGCACGGGTTCGGCCACGCCGTTTTTCAAATGCCCCACCACATTGGACACCAGCCGGTCGCGCTGGGCGTCGTCCATGACCTCCCGTACCAGGGCGCCGGGCTGGCCAAAGTCGTCGTCATCCTTGCGCTTGGTGTAGGCGGCGCGGATGAAATCGCCGCTGGCACTCCAGACGGCGTCCTCGGGATAGCGCTCGGGGTCGGCCTTGGGGCCGCCTTTCGAGTTGGGGGCATAGACCGGATCGGAGACATTCTCGATCCGCATCGCACCGCCCTTGCTGTAGCTGTTAACCGGGCTCTTTGGCCGGTTGACCGGGATCTGCTTGTAGTTGACGCCCAGCCGGGCCCGGTGGGCATCGGCGTAGGAAACCAGGCGGGCGAGCAGCATCTTGTCCGGGCTCGGACCGATTCCGGGGACGAAGCTGTTCGGCTCGAACGCCGCCTGCTCGATCTCGGTGTGAAAATCGCTTGGATTGCGGTTCAGGGTAAGCCGGCCCACTTCCTGCAGGGGGTAATCGCCGTGGGGCCAGACCTTGGTCAGATCAAACGGGTTGAACCGGTAGGTCTCGGCTTCCTTAAAGGGCATGATCTGCACCTTCAGGGTCCAACTGGGGTAGTCGCCGCGCTTGATCGCCTCGGACAGGTCGCGGCGGTGGTAGTCGGCGTCTTCTCCGGCGATCCGGTCGGCTTCCTTCTGGGGGAGAAAGTCGATGCCCTGGTCGGTCTTGAAGT
Source organism: uncultured Desulfobacterales bacterium (assembly GCA_965602445.1). Lineage (GTDB taxonomy): Bacteria > Desulfobacterota > Desulfobacteria > Desulfobacterales > CAFBRK01 > JAIPEL01. The sequence continues at coordinate 9,046 of CBFCZJ010000063.1, forward strand.
GGTACTTGACCCAGAAGCGCTCGCCTTCGGCATTGACCCACATGTACGTGTGGCTCGTGTAGCCGTTCATGTGCCGATAGCTTTTGGGGACGCCTCGGTCGCTCATCAGAATGGTGACCTGATGGGCGGTTTCAGGAGACAGGCTCCAGAAGTCCCACTGCATGTCGTGGTCGCGCAGGCCGCTGTCCGCACGGCGCTTCTGCGAATGGATGAAGTGCTGGAACTTCATCGGGTCGCGGACGAAGAACACCGGCGTGTTGTTGCCGACCATGTCGTAGTTGCCCTCGGTGGTGTAGAACTTGAGCGCAAAGCCGCGCACGTCCCGCCAGGTGTCGGGACTGCCGCTCTCGCCGGCCACCGTGGAGAACCGTGCCAGCGCGTCGGTCTTCGCGCCCGGCTGGAACAGCGCCGCCTTGGTGTAGGCGCTGACGTCGGCGGTCACCTCGAAGTGTCCGAAGGCCCCCGAGCCCTTTGCATGGGGCTGGCGGTCCGGAATCATCTCCCGGTTGAAGTTGGCCATCTGCTCCATCAGGTAATGGTCCTGGAGCAGAACCGGGCCGTCGGGTCCCACGGTAAGCGAATATTCGTCACTGGCTACGGGGTTTCCGGCATCGTTTGTCGTAAACTTACGGTTGTCATCTGCCACGGCGATACCTCCTTTGATGATGGGTTCAGGGTTTGAAGGTTCAGGGTTCAGAGGTTCAGGGTTCAGGGTTCAGAGGTGCAGGGTTCAGGGTTCAGAGGTTCAGAGTTCAGAGGTTCAGGGCTGACACGGTTCACGGTAGAACAGTGCAAGGTTTCGACGGCTAAATTCTCCCCCCGCATCGGATAACGGGGTTCTCACCGGTTTCTTGCAATCCGCTGACCTTTCCGTAGTCTGTTGCAACAGCAGCCATGGAATCCCTTCTGACAATTCGGGCAGAGGTCGAAACAATCGATCCGATGGGTGTCTATGGCAAGGCCGGTTTCTTTGGCCGCTTGCGCCGTCATTTTGGCAACAAAAACACCCTAGATCGCCGGGCAGGCCTTTACAAGGTTGCCTTCGCATTTTTCAGGGGATATATAGAATCAATCTTTTCGGCCGGCGGCCGTCAGAGGGCCTCATATGATCATACGCTTGTTACAAAAACTTGGCCGGGTATGGAAAAAGGCCTTTAAATCCTGCACGTTTTGCCAGGCCCTCTGGCCGACCCGGGATGACTTTGTCGACGATCCGGACCTGAAGCCGACCGGATACATGGCAAACTTCGACAGGTTGGAGTTGGGCATCTTCCTGTTCGATCATCTTCCCTGCCGAACGACCCTGGCCCTTGCCGCCGACAAATTCCGTGACCTGTACGACGGGCCGGTATACACCGAACCGAAAACCGGATCCGACGAGTGCCCGGGCTACTGTTTCGACAAAGACGAGCTTCGTCCGTGCCCGGTCGAGTGTGAGTGCGCCTACATCCGGGAGGTGCTCAATGTCATTGCCTCTCGAAAAATGCAGGGGCCTGAGACCTCATCAGGTCCGAATCCGCCTGGATAGGGGCTCGATTCCAGGCGGCCGTCTTTCCTGTCGGTGGATCTTGAATTCATTTTGGACATATGCTTATAGTGATACCGGGTGATTTGCAAAGAAGCCAACTTCAGGGAAGCTAAAATGTGAACCTGCCAATACCGGAGGCAGGAAATGGCCCGATTGTCGAATCCTCGCCGGAGAGGGTTGTCGAAGTTGGAAGCCGAATTGATTCGGAATGACGCATTGAACCCGACAGAAGCCGGGTCGCCTCAGACAAAGAGGTCGCCCGGCTTTTTTTGTCTGCAATGAGAGGACCGCTGCTGAAAACATCAGCGAATCGATGAAAGGGGGTGAAAAAGGATCGGGTGAGACGGCAGACCAGCCCCGAGCCGAAGCGTTTGCACCAGGGGCGATTGGAGAGAAATTTCGCTGTTCCTTACTTTGATCTTGGCACCGGAAAGGGGGAGAATGATGAAGAAAAAAATTTTGTGGCGAGGTCTTACGGCTGTCATCGCTGCGGCGATTTTTCTTCTGCCGCTCATCGGCGCTCAGGCCCAGGCCGCAGACAAAATCGGCTGGGTCGGGCCCGTATACAAGGAGCTTTCCGAAAGTCTGACCAAGGAGTTCCAAGACTACTACCAGAATACCTACGGCAAGGAAGTGGAGATCACCTTTATCCGACCGGGGGGATGGCCGGTATGCGTGGACAAGGTCCGGGCATGGGGCGGAAAGCCGGATGCGGACATTTTTCTTGGTGCCGGAGCGCCCGCCCACGAGGTCTTGAAGCAGCAAGGCCTCATCGTTCCTTACCAGCCAAAGGACTGGGATCAGATTCCTGCCGAATGGCACGGCATGAAGGTCAAGGACCAGAAATATTACTGGACCTGCTTTGCCCCGTGGATCGTCACCAACCTTTACAACCAAAAGGTGCTCGATAGACTCAAACTGCCGCCGCCGAAGACCTGGAAAGACATGGTCAACCCGATTTACCGCGGAAACGTGGTGTACACCCTGCCCTATGCCTCGGGCACCATGCATGAAACCATCGAGATCATCCTGCAGGCCATGGGAGAAAAAGAAGGATGGGCCTACCTGCGGCTGCTGGCGGCCCAGATTCCCCGGTTTTCCACCGGCAGCACAGATACGACCCACATCGTCAACCGCGGCGAGATTCCCATCGGCGTGGCCCAGCCCCAAATGAACGCCATGGTCGCCAGAAGAGACGGCTACCCGGTGTCGGACCTGCTTCCGGACAAGACCATTTTGGTTCCCGAGGCGGTGGCGCTGCTGAAAAACGCGCCCAACGAGAAGACCGGAAAGATCTTCCTTGACTGGCTGTTTTCCATGGAAGGCCAGAAAGCGGTGCTCAACGGAGGGTATTTCGCCGCCCGAAAGGACATCAAGTTCTCTGAATGGGAAAAAGAAGGCGTCGAAATGGCGACCCATGCCAAAAAAGCCGTCGGGGTCGATTCGTTCTGGGATCTGGATGTCGGGTTCATCGAGTATGACCTGGATCTGGCCACCAAGCGATGGGACGACGTCAACCGTTATTACGAGTACGAGATATACCGGAAGTGGAACGAGCTTAAAAACAGCCTGGTGCTGATCGAGGAGGTCGAAGGCGAGGTGGAAGCGGCAAAAGACCAGAAGATGGACGTGGCAAAGGCTGCAGCGAAAATCAAGGAGGCAAGAGAACTCTTTGAATACGACGGCGCCTATGCCGCGGCACGCCTGGCGGCGTCCAAGGCGCGGGCGCTTTTGGTAGAACCATAATAGAAAATCCGAAATCTGAAGCACGAAGCACGAAACAAGCACGAATGACCAAAATTCGAAACAAGATCATCGCAAAGCTCTGCACGGTTTTGTTCATTGGGTCATTCGGATTTCGGATTTGCACAACCGCTACACTATCGCAACACGAAGCCCTAAAGAAATTATACCAATGCGTTGCGGGGGGGCAGTGACGACATGCGCGATGCCCGGGCAGGTAATCCCCTGCCCGGGCATCGAATTGCGGGCGGGAAAGGACCGGTATGAGTCGAGGCCAAGTCTTGCTGGCGGCGTTTTTGTGGGGCATTATCGGGTTGCTGGTGCTTTATCCGCTGTCGATCCTGGTGGTGGAAAGCGCCAAGATCGAGGCGACCGGCGCCTGGGGGCTGGGAAACTACCTCGAGTTTTTCCACGACACCTATTATCTGAAGACCTTTGCCAACACCCTGGTGCTGAGTTCCCTGGTGCTGCTGACCACGACCATTTTCGGAATCCCCCTGGCCTACATCCTTGCAAGATACCGGCAGTGGGGGAAAACCGTGTTCACGGCCCTGATCCTGCTGCCGATCGTGCTGCCTGCCTACGCCGGGGTGTTTGCCTTTATTATCTTCTTTGGCAGGTTCGGTACGGTGAACCTGCTGCTGATGGACGCCGGGCTGATCGAAACGCCGATCAATTTCATCTACGGGCTTCACGGGCTGGTGTTCATCCAGTCGCTTCACATGCTCCCGTTTATCGTGTTGAGTCTGTCCGCCGGCTTTACCAACATCGACCCCTGCTTTGAAGAGGCTGCCGAAGTCGAAGGGGCGAGCGGGTTCAGACGGTTTATCACCGTAACGCTGCCCCTGTGCACGCCGAGCTATCTGGCCGGCGCGGTGATCGTCTTTTTGTGGCCCTTCACAGACTGGCTGACCCCCCTGATCCTGGGGCAGGTCGATTTTCTTCCCTCGGTGGCCTACATCAACATCGCCTACCATTTTACCGACATGCACCGGAAGTACATGGGGATCGTGGCGGTGGTCATCTCTTCGCTGGTCTGCATTTCCATCTTTTTGCTCGCCCGGTGGTGGGTCGAGCGAAAAAAGTACACCGGCCTGTCCAAGGGGACCACATCCGAAGGAAGAGTGATCGAACCGAGCCCCATCATCCAGGCAAGCGCCTATCTGTATATGTTTTTTATCGCAGCCCTGGTCCTGGTGATTCCGATCGTTCTCGGCCTGGCCGCCTTTTCCCGGCGGTGGGTGTTCGAACCGATCCCCACTTACTGGACCCTGGATAACTTCAGGCTGATTCTTCTCGAATCGCCGCTGCTGATCCAAAACTCCTTTGTCTACAGCGGGGTTGCGCTCTTGTTCGGCGTTTGCTTCGGCCTGCCGGCGGCGTATATCATTGTTCGCACCCGGGTTCCGGGCAAAAACGCCCTTGATTTTGTCATCACCCTGATGCTGGCCTTTCCGGGGATGGCGATCGGGGTGAGCTATCTGCTCGGCTTCTGGGAGGGGATTCCCCTGGCCAAGTACTGGATCATCATGCCGCTTGCCCTGTTTGCCCGCCGGCTTCCGTATTTTCTTCGGATGGCCCACTCGTCTTATCTTCAGTTGGACAGCTCCCTGGAGGAGGCCTCGGAAGTGTCCGGGGTGGGCAAGGTCAGGACCTTTTTTTACATTTCCCTTCCACTGCTGCTCAAAGGAGTGCTGGTGGGCGTCGTCATGTTTTTCATCATGGCCTTTCAGGAGATTTCAACCGCCATCTTCCTGTATCGGGGGGGATGGGAAACCCTGCCCATCGGCATTTACCTGAACTGGCACCGCGGAATGGAATTTGGCATCGCAGCGGCCATGGCGTTTTTGATGATCATGATCACCTTTGTCATGCTGTTGATCATTTCCAGAATCGGCGGCGGGAT
>CBFCZJ010000064.1:0-14182 GCA_965602445.1 uncultured Desulfobacterales bacterium
CTTGGCGAACTGGCCGGGACGGAGCAGCCGCTCCGGATTCGGAAACGTGGCCTGGATGAGAATGGCCCCGGTGGTGGGATCCACCTGCCGGTCGATGAAATCGAATCGGCCGCGGTGGGGATATAAGCTGCCGTCGGCCAGGATCAGCTCGAAGGGCTTTTCCTCGGTACGCTCCGCCGTTGCAATGCCGCCGCGATCGATCAGTTGGCGGGCCACCCGCAGGTACTGGGTTTCGGTGAGGAAAAACTGCACCCGCACCGTCTCGATGTTCGAGACCATGTTAAGGATGACCGGGTTGGGGCTTCGGCCTACGAAGTCGCCGACCTTGGCGTTGGTTTTGCCGATGATGCCGTCGAGGGGCGAGCGCACCTTCGTGTAGCTGAGCTGGATGCGGGCGGCCCGAAGATTGGCCTCGGCCGCTTCCACCGAGGCTTCGGCGGCATCGTGCTGGGCCACGGCCGCATCCAGGTCGCTTTGGCTCACGGCATTTCGCCGGGCCAGGGGCCGGATCCGGGCCAGGTCGCTGGCCGCCTTGGCCAGGTGGATCTTGGCTTCGGCCACGCCGCTCATCTTGGCGGCGACCTCGGCTTCGAAGGGCTGGCTTTCGAGGGTATACAATAGCTGGCCTTTTTCGACGGGGGATCCTTCTTCGAAGTGGATTCCCTCCAGGAATCCTTCCACCCGGGCCCGGATGGCGATGTCCTTATGGCCGTATACCTGGCCCACGAATTCGAAATGGATCGGCACCTCCTGGCCCTCGAGGACGACGACCGATACTTCGGGCGGCGGCGGCGCTTGGGCGGACTGCTCTTTTTCCTGTGAACAGCCGACGGTGGAAATCCAAGCGATAAGCAGAAGGCAGAGAACTTTATCTTTCATTTTTCCCTGGCGTGTTTTGGGTAAGGTTCTGCGGCGGCTCAAAAAACAGGAGGGGAGCCGGTTTCCATTTTGTTTTCCCACGGGCTGCGGCAGGAGTTTCCGGGGCAATATCCGATTACCGAAGCATCACAGGGCTCCGACAACGGCGGCCTTAGAGTTTTACTAAAATTATATCGCGAATCTATGATGTCAACTCGGATGCAGGCTGGTGTGATATGGGCTTGATGTGTCCTTATGGAAGATCGGCGACACCCCTGCGTGAAACATGAGAAATGCGGCGAAGCCGCCTATATAAAAAATCATCCAGGCGGCCCTTTTGCCTGGATGATTTTTTACTCGGGGAAAATCTTGGCGGCGAGATCGATGTCCTCCGGGCAAAAGACAAAGAGGCATTCAGCGTCGGGGCCGGCCACCGAGCCGTACACGTAGTTGATGTTGATGCCCTCTTCGCCGAGTTGGGTGGTGATCTTGGCCAGCTCACCGGGGTTGTTCGCCAGCTTGAGGGCGATGACCGGGGCGATGTCAAACACGTAGTCATGCTTGTAGAGCAGGTCGATGGCCTTGTTGATCTTGCCGTTTTCGACCAGGATCCGGATCAGGGCGTATTCGGCCGAGTCCTTGCGCATGGAGTTGTAGCTGGCCGCCGAAGCGATCCGCTTCAGGGACCGGCCCCTGGCCTTGAACAGCTCCTTGACATAGGCGGAGGCATCCTGAATCGTCAGGGCATCGATGTTGATGCCCTCTTCGCCGAACAGGTGGGCCAACTTGCCCAGTTCGCCGGGTTGGTTCACCATGAACAGCTGAATTTCGGTGCGGACCACGGTCGTTTCACTCCCTTCCTTTTTAAATCGCTGCGCGATTTAAAAAGATGAAATCGCTTCGCGATTTGGGTTAAAAATAGATCAATGTGTCAATGGATTGCCGAGGTTTTACGATTTGTATAAAGTAGAATCCATTGCAGTGTCAACAAAGCTGGATGTTTTGCCTGAATGTTTTTCCACAACAAACGAAAGCCGTGACGCGCGGTTTGTTGCGCGTCACGGCTTTCGTTTGTCTTTGAGGATGTGGTTGGAAATGACCAGCCTCTGGATCTCCGAGGTGCCCTCGTAGATGGTGAACACCCGGGCGTCCCGGTAGAAGCGCTCAACCGGGTAGTCCTTGGTGAAGCCGTAGCCGCCGAACATCTGAATGGCCTTACCGGTGATCCGGTTGACCATTTCCGAGGCAAACAGCTTGGCCATGGAGGCCTGGGCCGTGAAGTTTTTCCCGGCGTCCTTGATGGCCGCAGCCGACAGCATGAGCTGGCGGGCGGCTTCGATTTCCGTAGCCATGTCCGCGATGATCCAGCGCAGCCCCTGGAACTTGGAGATTTTCTGGCCGAACTGCTCCCGCTTCTTCGCGTATTTGACGGCGGCGTCAAAGGCGGCCTGGGCCACCCCCACCGATTGGGCGGCGATGCCGATGCGCCCCGAGTCCAGCGCGGTCATGGCGATTTTAAATCCGTCCCCCTCCCGGCCGAGGAGGTTTTCGGCCGGCACCCGGCAGTTTTCGAAGATCAAGTCAGTGGTGTCCGATGCCCGAAGGCCGAGTTTGTCCTCTTCGCGTCCGACGATGAATCCCGGGGTTCCTTTTTCGATGATGAAAGCGCTGATTCCGTGATGCTTTTTTTCCTCGTCGGTTTTGGCCGTGACAATGACCAATCCCGAATTTTTCCCGGTCGTGGTAAAGCGCTTGGTGCCGTTGACGACGTAGACGTCCCCGTCTTTTTCCGCCGTGGTTGTCTGGGCCGATGGATCGGATCCGGCTTCGGGTTCGGTGAGCCCGAAGGCGCCGATCATCTTTCCCCGGGCCAGCCTCCGAAGATATTTTTTTTTCTGTTGTTCATTTCCCCAGCGGTTGATGCTTTCACAGACGATCGAGTTGTGGACCGACATCACCACTGCCGTCGATGCACAGGCATAGGCGATTTCAGAAAGCGCCAGAACGTAGCTGACGGTGTCGGCCCCCTCGCCGCCGTATTCGGGCGGAATCGCCATGCCCAGCAGCCCGAGCTCTCCCATTTGCTTCAGATTGTCCGCCGGAAACTCCTTGGTCCGGTCCCGTTCGGCGGCCGTAGCCGCCACCACCTTCCGGGCAAACTCCCGGACCATGGCCTGGATCATGAGCTGCTCGTCGTTGAGTGGATAAGTCATAGGCTCTCCTTGGGAGAGGTTGATTGGTTGACTGGTCGATTCGTTGATTGGTTGAAAGCCTGAAAGACGAAAACTTTTGTGGTCAGCCGATGCATACCAAAAATGAGCGGTTTTTACCCATTTGACGACTCGACCATTTAACCAATCAACCGCTACGGACCCGTCAGGGCCCGTAGATGACCACGAGCAAGTCGGCCTCGTCTTGCCCGACATTGCGAAGCTGGTGGCGGATACCGGAGTTGAAGTGAAGCGAATCGGTAGGGGCGAGTCGGTTGACGTGGTCGCCCACCACCACCTCCACGGTGCCTTTCAGGACATAGACGAACTCTTCGCCTTCGTGCTGGTAGCCGACACCCTTGTGCGCCTGCATCGGATCGACGGTGACCCTGAACGCCTTGAGGTGCTTGTTTTCCGCACCCGGGGTCAGGGTGGTGTAGGCGTAGTTGTCGGTCCGCTTCGTGTAAGCTTGAATCCGCTGCCTGAGCTGGGTCTCCTGCTCCTTGAGAAACGCGCCGGAATCGAGCTCCAGCGCCCGGGCAATCTGGAGCAGAGCCCCCACCGGAGGGGTTTCTTTGCCCGCCTCGATCTGCTTCAGGTACTCGACGGAAAAACCGGTTTCATTGGCCAGGGTGTCGAGGTCCATTTTTTTGGCGGTTCGCGATCGCTTGATCCGCTTGCCGATGGGTTCCTGTGTCGGTTTTTTTTTCGCCACATGGCCTCCGTTTTCGGGAAAAGGTTGATTGGTTACATGGTTGATTGGTTGATTGGTTGATTGGTCAAGTGGTTGATTTGAAAAATGATTTACAACTATATCGGTTTTGAAAACCAAAACGGGTTTTTCCCATTTGACCACTCGACCATTTCACCAATAAACGCTTCCCCCCATTTGACCAGGCAACCAATCAACCAATTAACCAATAGACCCTCGGGCCATTCAACTATACTCATAAAATCCCCTACCGCTCTTTCTGCCCAGCCAGCCGGCCTCGACGTATTTTCGGAGCAGGGGGCACGGCCGGTACTTGGAGTCCTTGAACCCTTCGTAAAGGGTTTCCATGATTGCCAGGCAGGTGTCCAGTCCGATCAGGTCGGCCAGGGTCAGCGGCCCCATGGGATGGTTCATGCCCAGCTTCATGACGGTGTCGATGTCCTCCCGGCTGCCGACGCCGTGATACAGGCAGTAAACGGCCTCGTTGATCATCGGCAGCAGGATCCGGTTGGCGATAAAGCCCGGATAGTCGTTGGCCTGGGCCGGCGTTTTCCCAAACTGCTTTGCCAGATCCCAGGTGGTTTCAAATGTTGCATCGGAGGTGGCCAGTCCGCGGATGACCTCCACCAACTTCATCACCGGTACCGGATTCATGAAATGCATGCCGATGACCTTGTCCGGCCGCTTGGTTTGCGATGCGATCCGGCCGATGGGGATCGAGGAGGTGTTGGTGGCCAGGATGACCGGCGGTTGGCAGGCAGCGTCAAGATCCCGAAATATTTTGAATTTGAGGTCTTCTCTTTCCGTGGCGGCTTCCACTACGAAATCCGCTGCGGCCATGTCCTTGATGTTCGTGCTGGTTTGGATCCGACTCAGAATCGCGTCTTTTTCCGCGGCCTCGATCTTTCCTTTTTCCACGCCGCGGCCGAGCAGTTTTTCGATGTTGGAAAGCCCCTTTTTGCAGAATTCTTCGGAAATGTCGTTCATGATCACGTTCAGGCCGCTTGCCGCCGCAACCTGGGCAATACCGTTTCCCATCTGCCCGGCACCGATGACACCGAAGGTCTTGATACTCATGTTTCCTCCATTTCTCTGATCAGGTAGCTGTAGATTAGGTCGCTAATTCCAGCATAAATCCGGAAATCCGAATATCGAAATCCGAAACAAATTCTAAATTCGAAATTCGAATGACCCAAACCCTTCGGCATGACTTTTTCGGGCCTTGTTTCGGTCATTGGGATTTCTGTCATTCGATATTGTTTCGAATTTCGGATTTCGTGCTTCGGATTTTTATTTTCTCGAAATTTCGGCAATGCCGAAGCGAATCTATGCCGTGGAAAACTTGCCTATCGTTTTACAATCAGCGCCACCGCTTCTCCGCCTCCAAGGCAGAGCGAGGCCACACCGGTCTTGGCGTTTCTTCGCTTCATTTCATGGAGCAGGGTCACGAGCACTCGGCAGCCGCTGGCGCCGATGGGATGGCCCAGGGCCACGCTGCCGCCGTTGACATTGACCTTGGCGGTGTCGAGGCCAAGCTCCCGGACGACTGCCACCGTCGAGCCGCTGAAGGCCTCGTTGACTTCCCACAGATCCACGTCGCCGGTGTCGAGGCCTTCCTTTTTCAGGCATTTGGGTATGGCCCAGATCGGGGCCACCAGTACGTACTTCATGTCGATGCCGTAGGATGCCTGGGCGCCGACGGTGGCGAGAATATCGCAGCCGAGTTCTTCGGCCTTGTCCCGGGCCATAACGACCACCGCCGCGGCGCCGTCGCTGATGATCGACGAGTTTCCCGCGGTGGCGTAGCCGTCTTTCTGGAAGGCCGGCTTCATTTTGGCCAGTGCCTCGTAGGTGGTTTCCCGGGGGCACTCGTCGGTGTCGAAGAACTTCGGCTCTCCCTTCCGCTGCGGGATCGTCACCTTCACGATTTCTTCGGAAAACCGGCCCGACCCGATGGCGTCGTTTGCCCGGCGGTACGACTCGGCGGCATACCGGTCCTGGTCTTCTCTGCTGACGCCGTATTTTTCCGAGCACAGGTCGTTGGAGATGCCCATATGAAAGTCGTTGACCATGTCCCACAGACCGTCGTGAACCATGTGATCTTCGAGCTTGCCCGGCCCCATCCGGTATCCGAAGCGGGCTTTTTCCAGGAAGTAGGGCGCCATGCTCATGGTTTCCATGCCGCCGGCGACCACCACGTCCGCGTCTCCCAGTTGAATCGCCTGGGCCGCGAGCATCACCGACTTCAAGGCCGATCCGCAAACTTTGTTGACCGTGATGCACTCGGCCTCCCAGGGCATTTTTGCCCGGACCGCCGCCTGCTTGGCCGGATTCTGGCCGTATCCGCACGGCAGCACCTGGCCCATGATCACTTCGTTGACTGCGGGTTTTTCAACCCCGGCCCGACGCAGGGCCTCATCGATGACGATCGCGCCAAGATCCGTGGCGCCGATGCCGCCAAGACTCCCGTTGAAGGCGCCCAAGGGCGTTCTGACGGCGCTGACGATAACCGCTTCTCTATTTTTCATATCTACTCCTTTATTCGGCGAGGGTGTCTAAGGTTGATAGTTTCGTAAAAAGTCCGAATCGGCCCCTATTCGTCGTCCCGGACGAGCGAAGCGAGATAAGCCTGCCCCGGACTCGATCCGGGGAATCCAGCGATTTCAAGCATATATAAATCAGGGAACGAAACCGGGCAACAGCGCCAGATGGCGCTGTTGCCCGGTTTCGTTCCTACATGTTTCTTCTGTATTGACCGCCCACCTCGTAAAGCGCCTGCGTGATCTGCCCCAGGCTGCAGGTGCGCACCGTGTTCATCAGTTCGGCAAAGATGTTTTCGTTCGACAACACCACCTTTTGGAGCCGCTCCAGGGCGGCAGCCGCTTCTTTTTCGTGGCGCGTTTCAAAGTCGGCCAGGCGGTCGAGCTGGGACTGTTTTTCTTCTTCCGTGGCCCGGGAAAGCTCCAGGGAAAAGGGTTCCTCCACAAAGTCGTCGTCTGCAGCATCCGGGTCCCGGAACGTGTTGACGCCGATGATCGGAAGGTCGCCGGTGTGCTTGCGCATTTCATAAACCATCGATTCTTCCTGGATCTTGCTGCGCTGGTAGCCGGTCTCCATGGCGCCCAGCACGCCCCCGCGTTCGGTGATCCGGTCGAACTCGGAGAGCACCGCCTCTTCGACCAGGTCGGTGAGTTCCTCGACGATGAAGCTTCCCTGCAGCGGATTTTCATTTTTGGTCAGGCCCCACTCCCGGTTGATGATGAGCTGAATGGCCAGTGCCCGGCGGACCGACTCCTTGCTGGGGGTGGTGATCGCCTCGTCGAAGGCGTTGGTGTGCAGGCTGTTGCAGTTGTCGTAGATGGCGCAAAGACCCTGGAGGGTGGTTCGGATATCGTTGAACTGGATGTCCTGGCTGTGGAGGCTGCGGCCCGAGGTCTGAATATGGTACTTGAGCATCTGGGACCGCTCGTTTCCCTTGTACTTGTCGCGCATGGCAACGGCCCAGATCCGGCGGGCCACCCGGCCGATGACCGTATATTCCGGGTCCATTCCGTTGGAGAAGAAAAACGACAGGTTCGGCCCGAACCGGTCGATGTCCATTCCCCGGGACAGGTAGTACTCGACGTAGGTAAAACCGTTGGCCAGGGTGAAGGTGAGCTGGGAGATCGGGTTGGCGCCGGCTTCGGCGATGTGATAGCCCGAGATCGAGACCGAGTAGAAGTTTCGCACGTTGTTTTCGGTGAAAAACTCCTGGATGTCTCCCATCATCTTGAGGGCGAAATCGATGGAAAAGATGCACGTGTTCTGCCCCTGGTCTTCTTTTAAGATGTCTGCCTGCACCGTGCCCCGCACGTTGGCAAGCACTTCGTCCCGGATTCGGGCCAGGGTCTTTGGGTCCGGATCCTGGCCGTTTTTTTCCCGGTTTTTTTCCAGCTGCTGATCGATGGCAGTGTTGAGAAACATTGCCAGGATGATCGGTGCGGGTCCGTTGATGGTCATCGACACCGAAGTGTTGGGGGCGCACAGCTCAAATCCGTCATACAGGACCTTGACGTCGTCAAGAGTGCAAACGCTCACGCCGGAGGTGCCGACCTTGCCGTAGATGTCCGGCCGAAGATCCGGGTCCCACCCGTACAAGGTGACCGAATCGAAGGCCGTGGATAGGCGCTTGGCCGGATAATCCGAAGACAGGAGTTTGAACCGGCGGTTGGTTCTGGCCGGGTCGCCCTCGCCGGCGAACATTCGCGTCGGCTCCTCGTCCATCCGCTTCAGGGGAAACACGCCGGCGGTGAAGGGAAACCGTCCGGGCACGTTCTCGCGGCGCATCCACCGGTACAGCTCGCCGGGGTCGGAAAACCCGGGCAGGACGATTTTCGGTATCCGCTGGCGCGAAAGGCTTTCAACGAACAAGGGCACCCGGATTTCCCGGTCTCTCACGTTGTAGACCAGTTCGTCGGCCGAGTACTTCTTCTTGATTCGTTCCCACTCTTTGAGCAGGCGGCCGGTTTCCGGCGCCACGGCCGCCTCGGCTTTTCCGATTTCTTCCTTGAGGCGGCCCACCAGCGCCTCGGTGCTGCCTTCCAGACGGTCTCCGGAGATCGCTTTGGCGGTTTCCTTCAGGTGCCATGCGCGCCGGACCGCCTCGGCCTGCTCTTCGGTTTCTCGGTGATAAGCGCGGACCGCTTCCGAGATCTCGGAAAGATAGCGCGTGCGCTCCGGAGGAATGATGATCGTTTTGGAGGTGGAAACCCGGGTCTCAGGCCGGGGAAGATTCGAGTCGAAGCGGATGCCCGTTTTTTCCGCCACGGTTTCGAGCATGGCCTGATACAGGGCTGTCACCCCGTCGTCGTTGAACTTCGAGGCGATGGTTCCAAAGACCGGCATCTCTTCTGCCGGCTTGTCGAAGGCGTTTCGGTTACGCTGAACCTGCTTTCTCACGTCCCGTACGGCGTCTTCTCCGCCGCGTTTTTCGAATTTGTTGACCACGATCAGGTCTGCAAAATCGAGCATGTCGATTTTTTCGAGCTGGGAGGCGGCCCCGAACTCGCTGGTCATCACGTACAGGGAAACGTCTACGAAGTCGACGATGCTCGAATCTCCCTGGCCGATCCCGGCGGTTTCGGCGATCACCAGGTCAAAGCCTGCCGCTCTGGCCACGTGAAGGGCCTCGGAAAGGACCAGGGGAAGCTCCGTGCGGGATTTGCGGGTGGCCAGCGAGCGCATGTAGACCCGTGGGCTTCCGATGGCATTCATCCGGATCCGGTCGCCCAGAAGCGCTCCGCCGGTTTTGCGGCGGGAAGGATCGGTGCTGATGATGGCAACGCGGATATCCTTGAGGTCGTGAAGCAGGCGAAGAATCAATTCGTCTGTCAGGGAGGATTTTCCGGCGCCGCCGGTGCCTGTGATGCCGATCACCGGGGTCTTGCGCTTTCCGATCTTTTCGTCCAGGTCGCTTCGCAGCTTTGCCAGGTTGCCGTTTTCCTTTGCCTTGGCATGTTCCACCGCCGAGATCAGCCGGGCGATCAGCGGCTTGTTCTCCGGGCAAAGGCCGGAGAGGTCGAAGTCAAAAGAGGAAAACGTCGGAAAATCCATCTGCGCGATCATGTGGTTGATGATTCCCTGCAGCCCCCACCGTGCCCCGTCTTCCGGGGAGTAGATTTTGGCGACGCCGTAGGCTTCCAGCTCCCTGATCTCGTCGGGGACGATGACCCCGCCTCCGCCGCCGAACACCTTGACATGAGGCACGCCGCGCTCTTTGAGCAGGTCCACCAGGTATTTGAAAAATTCGACGTGCCCGCCCTGATAGCTGGAGACAGCCACCCCGTTGGCGTCTTCTTCGACCGCTGCGTCCACGATTTCCTGGACTGACCGGTTGTGTCCCAGGTGGATCACCTCTGCGCCGGTGTCCTGCAAAATCCGCCGCATGATGTTGATGGCGGCATCGTGGCCGTCGAACAGGGAGGTTGCGGTGACCACACGGATCGTATGGATGGGCTTGTACTTTTCCGAATCAGCCTTCATTCGCCCTCCTTTTCCCGGAAGGTGCCGCCGGCAATTCCGAGAATGAAATCGGTTTGGATGCGGATATAGTCTTCGATGCTGTAGTGCCGGGCTAGAAACCACCGCCGGAAGGTCCACATGTGGCCGAGCACGGAAATGTTGTGCGCCATCAGCTCCATGGTTCGATCATCGAGGCCGGGCATGTCTCCGTAGGTGATCAACCTTGCCAGGACCTCCACGAACAAACCGGTAATCCGAACCTCGTTTTCCAGGACTCGCTTCTGCCACTGGACCGGAAGGGACTGGGTCTCCTGGTAGATCAGCAGGATGTGGTCGTTCATTCTGTGGCAGACCAGGAAGTATTCCCGAATGGCTTCGGCCAGGGCCTCGCGCCCGCCCGAGGCCCTGGCCAGGGCCTCGGCCACTCCCCGCTCGACCTCGGCATGAATCGCGTCGCAGACCAGGTAGAGGATGTCCTCCTTGGAGGTCACGTATTCGTACATGGAACCGATGGAGAGCCCGGCGGCCCGGGCGATTTGACGGGTGGTGGTCTTGTGAAATCCGTTGGCGATGAACAGCCCGACCGCGGCGTCGACAATCTGGCGGCGCCGCCGTTCGACCAGGTCCGGGTTCTTGATCTGGGTGGGAACGTCCTTGGTTCTTGCAGTCTGCATGGCCATGGCGGGATGATCTCCATCTGCGCGGCGGTCGGCCGCCTGACGGGCGGGCCCAAAGGGAAAAAGCCGCCCCCTCCTTCTTTCCGAACAAGCGCTCGGTCGCAAAATATCATGGGCCGAAATCCCTGTCAAGCATGAAGAGAAAGAGCGGTCTGTGTTAGAATAGACTTCTGTAATCATTACTAAAAAATAAATAGCCCCTGAAGGGGTGTTCCTGCTCCCCCGCAAGAGATTCTTGGGCCGGGTCGTGGCAAAAAAACCGAGCGCACGTTCGGAAATGAAGATCCGACCGCACTTCGGCCACCTTTCGCATTCCGCTTTTTTTCTTGACAGCGTCTGAAAGGGCGTTTACAAAGAAGGTCAAAATTTACCGGTCGGTCGGTAAAAAACGCCGCCGATCGCGGAAGGATTTCTGCAGCCCCGCCAAAGGCGGGTAAACCTCTCCCGCCAGGGGAGAGACAATGATTGGGTATTCCTGTTGCCCCGCCAAAGCGGGATTTCCGCTTCGCTCCAACAAGCAACAGGAAATCATCAAGTCGATCACCGATTCTTTTCCACCGGCGGTCCGTGTTGTCCTGCCGGCTGGGGCGATGGCCTTTTCCATGACGCAGAAGCCCGACAAACCCAGTACCAAGGATGCCATCATCGCCACGGCCGTGGACCTGTTCCACCGCAAAGGGTATTACGCTGCCAGCATGAGCGACATCGCCCGAGGCAGCGGCATTCACAAGGCCGGCATCTATTATTATTTTTCCGGCAAGGAGACCCTGCTCTATGGGATCATGAAGCGGACCATGGACGATCTGCTGGCGCACCTCAAGAAGAGCCTGGCGGATGCGGAAGGGGTGGAGGCGTCCATGCGGGCGGCCGTGCGGGGCCACGTGGAATTTCACCTCAGGCGGCAGAAGGAAAACTTCATCGCCAACAGCGAGCTTCGGGGGTTGAGCCCGGCGCATTACAAGGCCGTTGTGAAGCAGCGGGATGACTACGAGCGGATATTTCAATTTCTGATCCGCAGCGGCGTGGACGAGGGGGTTTTTGCCGCCGGGGACATCAAGATCCTGTCCTATGCCATTTTGACCCTTTGCACTGCCGGCGCCTTTTGGTTCAAACCATCGGGCCGGCTTTCAGTGGAGCACATTGCCGCTATTTATGAAGACTTCGTCCTGAAGGGACTCAAAGGCGGCACCATGGCTCAGGAATTGCCGTGACGGGAGACGGGTTTGGATTTCGACCTTAGCAAAGAGCAGGAAATGATTCGAAAGGAGGTCCGTCGGTTCGCCCAGAGCGAGATTGCACCGCTAAAACCGCATAGTGCATGGCGCATGGGGCAGCATTTGTTCCGGAAATGAAAAAGCTGAGAAAATCTCCATCTCAGGATAGTTTGACGTGAACCATGATACGCTCTGAATGCGGTCCGATGGTAGGATTTCAGGCCAGGAATCTTATGCAATGAAGGAAATACATTTTTTTACGCCATGCGCCATGCCCTATGCGCTATGCCCAGAAGGAGGTGGAAAATGGCACAGGACATCTTGCTCAAGGAAGCGGATGGAAAGATCGCGGTATTGACCCTGAACCGGCCCGAGGTGATGAACTGCTTTAATTTTGCGATGCTTCATGCCCTTTCCGACGCCTTGGACGAGATCGAGCAGGATCCGCAGGTTCGGGTGGCGATTATCACCGGGGCGGGCGAAAAGGCCTTTGCCGCCGGCGCGGACCTGAAGGAAAGAAGGAGCTACAGCCCCGAGCAGGTAAAGGAATTCATCACCACCATCCGCAATCTGTTCACTCGGATCGAGTACCTGAAAAAGCCGGTGATCGCCGCGATCAACGGAATCGCCCTCGGCGGGGGAACCGAACTTGTCTTGGCCTGCGATATCCGCATTGCCGCAGAGACGGCCGTTTTGGGCCAGACCGAAACACGGCTGGCCATCATTCCAGGGGCCGGGGGTACGCAGCGGCTGCCCAGGCTCGTGGGAAAAGGCCTGGCCAAGGAGCTGATCTTCACGGGCCGAAGAATCGACGCCGAAGAGGCCCTGCGGATCGGCCTGGTCAACAAGGTCGTGGCAGGGGACAAGTTGCTCGATGAGGCAAAAGCCATGGCGGCCATGATCTGCGAAGCCGGGCCGATCGCCCTGGAGCAGGCCAAGTACGCCATCAATTATGGGATGGAAACCGATCTTCACACCGGACTGGCCATCGAGTCCAACGCCTACTGGGTCTGCATTCCCACCGAGGACCGGCTCGAAGGGCTGGCCGCCTTCAAGGAGAAGAGAAAACCGGTCTATAAGGGAAGATGATTGGTGCATTGGTTAAATGGTTGAATGGTCGATTGGTCAAATGGTCGATTGGTTAAATGGTCGATTGGTTAAATGGTCAAATGGTTGAATGGGTGATTGGCCAAAGGGTTTTTCCCAATCGACGAATCAACCAGTCAACCAATTAACCTGATCGGAAGATCAGCAAAAGGAGAACGAAATGACAGAATATGATTACTGGAAGATTTTTCCGAAAATGCCCCGGAAGGTCACCATCGGCGACATCACGGTTCGAGACGGGTTTCAGCATCTGGAGAAGTTTATTTCCACCGAAGCGAAAATCTTTTATGCAGAGGAGATGATTCTTGCCGGATGCCGGAACCTGGAGATCACCAATCTGGGAAGCCCCTACCTGATGCCCCAGTTTTCCGACGCCGAAGAAGTCCTCGGTTACTTCAGAAGCGACCGTTTCAGAAAAAACTGCAGCCGGAAAGGGATCGATCCGGAAGAGATCTGCCTCACGGCGGTAACGATCCGGGAAAAAGCGGTCGACCGGGCCATCGATCTGAAAAGAAAGGGAATCGGTCCGGACCGGTGCCTGATGATGGTCTCCACCGAAGAAGAGCATCATTTCGCCAACTCCGGCACGACCCTTCCGGAATACTGGAAGGAAGCCGAGCGGTGCATCCAAAAATGCACCGACGCGGGCATCAAGATGTGCGGCACGGTCAGCACCATTTGGGGAAGCCCCATTGCCGGTGCGACAGAGCTCAAGGATGCGGTGGAGTTCACCAAACGGTGGCTGCAGATCGGGGCCTCGGACATCGAACACGCCGACCATGACGGCAGTGCCTCGGCGCCCGATGTCTACCGTTATTTTTCAATGATCCTGGACGAAATCCCGGACACCTCGCTGCACATTGGCCATTTTCATGAAACCAAGCGGATTGCGGCCGCCTCGGTCCTGGCCGCGCTGCAGGCCGGCATCACCCATTACGAAGCCACCCTGGGCGGCATGGGCGGGCAGCCCGCCAATTTCCTGGACGACCGGCCGGTGCGGGGAACCGGGGAATACTATTACGAGGACCCGCGCTATGTCGGCCTCACCTGCCTGGAGGACATGCTGGTACAGATCGACGAAATGGGCATCGCGCACGGCTATGACGTGGACCGGGTGCTGTGGCTCGGAAAACAGATGGAGCGAACCGCGGGGCATCGGCTTCGGTCAGAGGCGGTGATCAACGGCCGGACCCTGAAAGAGGGGCACATGAAGTTCGCCCGTCCGGGACTCAAGAAAGTGAAACAGAAACTGGGTGAAGCCGAAGGACAGAAGCTGCCCGGCGAGTGGGGCGAAACGGCCGTTCTGCCCGAACGATACCGTCCCTGACGACCCGATCGAAGGCCTGAAAACGGGCAGCGAATCCGCTGCCCGCAGGGCCGATCCTTTTGAAGTTTCACATAAGC
>CBFCZJ010000065.1:0-14108 GCA_965602445.1 uncultured Desulfobacterales bacterium
CAAGACCCATCTTTCCCGCTACCTCAAGCATCTGGAACAGGGAGAGACGATTCTGTTGTGCCGCCGCAACGTGCCGGTGGCTGAAATCCGCCCGCTGCCCCCCACCCCGGATGGCAGGCGCCCCATCGGGCTGGCCAAAGGGAAATTGACGGTGCTGCCTTCCTTTTTCGAACCCCTTCCAGATGAAATCATCAAAGGCTTCGAAGGAAACCAACCGTGAAGCTTCTGCTCGACACCTGCACCTTTCTGTGGCTGATCAGCGATGCAGGCGAACTTTCCCCTGCGGCCCGACAACTGTTTCAGGATCCGGCCAACCGGGTGTTTCTCAGCAGCGTATCGGCCTGGGAGATCGCAGTAAAAAACGACCTCGGCAGACTTCCCCTGCCGGATCCGGCAGAGCAGTTCGTGCCGGCACAAAGAAAACTGCATGCCATCGAAAGCCTCCCCTTGGAAGAGGGGGCCGCCTTGATGCTGACAAAACTTCCGGACTACCACCGAGACCCCTTCGACCGAATGCTCGTCTGCCAGGCCAACTACCACGGCATGACCCTGCTCACCCCGGATGCGCAGATCGCCCGCTACCCGGTGCATAGCATGTGGTAGTTGCTCGAATTTGCATGGATCCTGCCCGGCTATGCCAGCCTCCTTTCCGGCGTCACCTACTGGAAGCTGGATCTTTCTCCTTCACCGGCGCGCCGATGTAGGCGGCAAGGAGTGGCAGCGCACAGATGCCGATCCGGAAACTCGCCCCTGGATGCCAGGATCCCGTCAAAATCCAAAAATGGCGGGCCACGCTCTGTCGTGGCCGGAAAGACGGATGCGACAGAGCGCGGCCCTCCAACAGTCGATACGACCGGCGACCCATCAATGGTTCGTCCGCTGCGCGGACTTTGGCGGAGGATGCCCGCGGCGTTGACTTTCCCACCGTCAACGGATAAGTCCGTTGGACTGAAAGGCCTCCGACTGGATCCGGACGAAAAAAGGGCGAAGAAATGACCGAGCAGCGCTACCACGTTGTCTATCGCGGCAATCTCAGGGAAGGCTTCGAGTTTGAAACCGTTCAGCAAAACCTCTCCCGGATTTTCCATCTTCCAGATTACAAGGCGGAAAAAATTCTCAAAGCCCGCAAGGTGGTCCTGAGAAAAAACCTGGACCAGAACGCGGCCCGCACCTTTGCAGCGGTTCTCAAAAGGGCGGGGCTCGACGTGGTCATCGTCGCATCGGGGGCCGGGGCGGCAAAGGCAGGAAAAATCGCTTCTCCCCCCCCGGCAGCCCCTCCCGGACCGGATCGGCCCGCTTCTGCCGGGCCGCCGGCGCCGGCCCGGCCGCCCGGCCCCATCCCCCTGAAGTTTCAGGGCACCGGTTCGGGCTACTTTCGCATCTGGATCGTCAACATCATCCTTTCTGTGCTCACCGTCGGCATCTACTCGGCCTGGGCCAAGGTCCGTCGCAAGCAGTATTTTTACGGAAACACCCGGATCCAGGACGCCAGCTTCGAATACCTGGCCGAACCGAAAAAGATTCTCTACGGCCGGATGATCGTGGTCGTCGGCTTCCTCGCCTATTCCGCGGTATCGGAGCTGCTGCCGATCATCGGCTCCATTCTGGGCCTTGCCTTTATCTTCATCCTTCCCTGGCTGGTGGTCAAATCCCTGGCCTTCAACGCCCGAAACAGCTCGATCCGAAACATCCGGTTCGATTTCACCGGCACGGTCCGCCAGGCCGCGGTTGAATATATCCTGTGGCCGTTTCTGGCCGTTTTGACCCTCGGCATCCTTTCTCCCTACGTTTACTATCGGCAGAAAAAATTCCTGGTGGAAAACAGCCGGTATGGAACGGCGCGGTTTTCCTTCACCGCCGCGGCCAAAGACTACTACCGGATATTTCTCACCGCCCTGGCGCCGATCCTGATCGGTATCCTGGCTGCGGCAGCGACCGGCTTTCTCTTCGCGCCGGCATCGGCGCTGGTGATCCTTGTCCTGTACCTGTATCTGTTCGCTTTTTTTTCGGTCAAGACCACCAACCTGCTGTATAATTCCAGCCGCCTCGGGCCGCACCGAATGGAGGCTGATCTCAAGATCAACGAATACCTGGTCCTGGTGCTGGTCAACTCCCTTGCCACGGCCTTGAGCCTCGGCCTGTTTCACCCCTGGGCCAAGGTGCGAATATACCGATACAAGATCGGCCGCCTGACCTTGATCCCCGGGGCAAGCCTGGATGAATTCGTGGCGGCGGAAAAGCAGCAGGTCTCGGCGATCGGAGAAGAAGCCGGGGACTTTTTCGACTTTGACATCGGCCTATGATCGAAATCCGCGGACATCTCTATGACGGAAAAACGTCGGCCCAGACGCCGGCCGTATGCCGCGTATACGACAACGGCGCAGTGCGCCTAGACCGCCCGGAAAACGGGGAATCCATCGTGTCCGCTGCGGCCGTCGATGCAATCCGGTTTTCCCCGCGACTGGCCGACACCCCGCGATATCTCTATTTTCCGGGCGGCGAAAAATTCGAAACCCAAGACAACGAATCGGTGGACCGGCTGCTGCGAAGCCATCGCAAGCGCGTCGGGATGGGGTTCGTTCACCTGCTGGAAAGCAAAAAGCGGTACGTGCTGATCTCCCTGGCGATCGCCGTTTTGTTTGTCGGGGCCATGGTGCGGTACGGGGTGCCGGCTGCCGCCCGGGTGATCGCTTTTCACCTTCCGCCCGGCATCATGAAAACTGCGGCCGAACAAACCATGGCCGCCCTCGATCGATCCGTTTTCAGCCCCACGGAGCTGGATGCGGCGACCCGGAAACGGCTTGACCGCCATTTTGGCCCCCTGCTCGAAGCCCACCGGACCCACTCGCTGTCGGTCGCTTTTAGAAAAAGCGGCCGGATCGGCCCCAACGCCTTTGCCCTGCCCGACGGAACCGTAGTGTTCACCGACCAGATGGTGCAGCTGGCCGAGGCGGACGACGAACTGCTGGCGGTGTTGGCCCACGAGGCCGGCCACGTGGTCCATCGCCACGGAATGCGGCGCGTGGTGCAGGACTCGCTTCTCGCCTTTGCCCTCATGGCGATCACCGGCGATGCTTCAGGCACGTCGGAACTCTTCTACGGCATGCCCGTCATTCTCACCGAGCTGGCCTACTCCCGGCAGTTCGAGCGCGAAGCCGACCATTATGCGTTGGCCTATCTCAGGGAACACGACATTCAGACGGTCCACTTTGCCCGGTTGATGCGCCGGATCGAGCAGTGGCAAAAGGAAAAAAGGGGCACCGGATCGAGCGGCCAGTGGTCGACCTATCTTTCCACCCATCCATCCACCGAAGAGCGTCTAAGGGCCTTCGAGCACTGACAAATTTCCGCCTGCTGGTCCGTCACTGGACCGACCGATTTGTACCATATATTGTATATCAAGCCTTGACAAACAATATATGATGGGGTATGGTCGCCCCAGCGTGTATATTCGACCCCGTGCATCTGAAACCTGCAGCGGCTCGCTTTGACCCGGAATGAAGAGGCCTCGCAGACGGCTTAGGCGCTGGACAGCGCCAGGCGATGGCAAACACCTTGCTGCAGTCTTCCCGGCCCGTGCAGTCGCCCGCCAGCAACCGAAGGAGAGTCGTGGATTACCACAGGCAACAGGAGGCAGCCAGCTCTTCTTGCGAACTTTTCCCGCCGCCTCCGGTGGAAGCAGCTCTGAATTCCGAGACTTTCGGCAGCAGCGAGATTCTGGAGCCCATCCCGGAAGGGGTGCTCATGGTATGGGACGGGATTCAGGATCTGGAGGTCGGGATCGTTGTGGAACTGGGCATGAGAGGACTTGCCTTTGAGTATTTCGGCCGGCGGCTCCCTTTGCCCGAGGCCGGCCATCTCGACTTGATGACCGACTCCGGGTTGTACCTCGGCCGGGTCCCCTACGAACTGCTCTACAGCGAACCGGTTCAAGAGGAGGAGGAAGAACCCTCCCCGGTGCCGATCGGACGGGCGGTGGTGAAAATCGGCGAGTTGACCCATATCCAGCGAACCGCCATCGAGACCCTGATCGCCATTTACGCCACCCCCGATGCCTGAACCCGGCATTTAGGGGCCTGCCGATGCCCGTTCTGCCTCGCCCATGCAGGATGAATTCCCATTGAAAACCCCAGGAGGCCCATTTCCCCCGCCGCCGGAGTGCTCTTCAGACAAACGATCTCCTGCGCTGCTGCCCTGGGCGTTTCTTTTCCTGTGGACGATTCTGCTGTTTTCCGGACTTTTGCTGGCCCCTCGGCTTTGGTCGGCGGCCCGCGCCTTCCTTCCAGAAAGTGCAACGCTGCTGCCATGGGCGGGCCTACTGACACTCCTTGGTATTCTAATCATGGGCCTTCTCCGGTCGGCCTCGGTCCCCCGGGGCCGCCTGTTGCTGCTGATCGCCGGCTGGGCCGTCGCCTTCGGAGGTAGCACGGCCCTGCTGAGCAGATACCCGGCCGAACCGATTCACGCCGCCGAATACGTCGTTCTGGCCTTGCTGGCGCGATGGTCTTTCAAAACGATCTTGTCCGGCAACCCCGCCTGGGCGTGGGCATTTTTCTTTGCCGCCGGTATCGGCACAGTTGAAGAAGTTCTCCAGTACTGGGTCCCGGGGCGGGTGTACGACCCCCGGGACCTGGCCTTGAATGCCTGTGCCGTTTTCTTCGGGCTGCTGCTGGCCGCTTGCATCGAGTATGCACGATCTGGTAGGGATGACCTGAAAATGAAGGGAGGCCGTTGGTGACCATGCTGTTACGCCACCCGAATGCCTTTCGGGACGCTGGGGCACCGTCCTTTGCTATGGGCAGACGCTCGCGACGGCTGCTGTGGATCTTTGTCTGGCTTGTTTTGTTCGGATGCGCCGGCCTGGGGACCCGGCTTTCGCCGCCGCGGGTTCAGCTCTCGGCAATCGCGGTCGAAGAGATGCGGGGTCTTGAAACCGTGCTGCAGGTGGATCTTCGGGTGATGAACGGCAACGAGTCCGCCCTCCATCTGCGGGGGGTCGACTGCGAACTCTTTCTCAACGACAAAAAGTTCGCCGCCGGCGTCTCTGCCGCCGACATCCGGATTCCGGCTTTCGAGACCAGAATTGTTCCGGTCACGGTCTACTCTTCGGTCATCGACCTGGTGCGGGGGTTCCTCGATTTTCCGAAAACAGAATCCCTGTCTTACCGGATCAAGGGCAGGGTCCGACTCGGAGAAAATGCTGCACCTTCGGTCATCCCGTTTTCTGCCGAGGGAACCCTGGCCGCAGAAAAACTCCGCCGGTGAACACCGCCTTCCGGGTTGCGGCCGGGGTCTCAGATCCCCTTCGATCGCAGCCTCAGCTTTCGGGTTTCGTCTTCGACGGCGTCATGAATCCCAAAAGTGAGATGGAACCCTGAACCTTTGAACCGGCAACCCCGAAACCTGTTTTTCTCCTACCACCAGGTAACCACCTCGTCATACTCGAAGATCAGATCGACCAGCTCGTCATAGTCGCAAACCTCGGCGTCGTCTTCAAAGAGCGGAATCTGAAGGCAGTTGTAGCCCCTGGATAAAGAGCACATCAGGGTCCGCTGAAGCTCGTCGGGGGGGGATTTGAGAATGTGAAGCATCTTTCGTCTTGCCGGCATGGCGCGTATTCTCCTTTTTTCTTCTCTTCCTGACCCGAGGCGAACACCGGAAGCATGAGCCTATCGTATCGCGCCAAGCAGTGGGCTTTTCCAGGATCGCTTGAAGGTGTTGAAAGGTTGAAAAGTCATCACAGTCCCGCATGGCAGCTCATTGGTCATGCGGGACTCTTATAAAATCGCGGCAGCGATTTTATTTTCCGAAGGGAATCACCAGATCCATTTTCTTGAGCTGACGGGCGATCTGCTCCGTCTCCATGTGCCGGAATCCATAGTCGGTGTTTTCTTTCAGGTTGGATATGGCCTCGCACTCCATCTCTTGGAGCCACTGCAGGTTTTCCGAGAGGGCATCGGTCATTTCCACCCGGGAGTCGAGCACGAACAGATAGGCCCAGTAATTGTGGGCGGCGAGGCCGAGGGTCGTCCGGGTCCCCTCCCAGATGTCCTGGGAATGGCGGACAAGCACCGCGCAATGCTTGATGTGTTCCACTTTTGCTGCTCCTTATTAAAAGGTCAGGTATCGGTCACAGTCGTAGATCATTTCCGCGTGCCAGGATTGGGAGGCCAGGTCAGCGTCTTTCAGCCCTTCCGGAGCTGCGGTCAGCCCGTTGGCCTCGAACCCGACTTTGCAAAGGGCCACCTTGGCCAGTGCGGTCAGTTCAGCAAACCGGGGGTGCTGCGACAGCCGGGTGCCGGTGTGGGTCAGAAAGACCGCGACATTGACGCCCTTTTTCCCGGCCGCACCGCACAACTGCAGAAGTTGTTCCATGTTCTGGTCGGAACTGACGTAGATTCCCAGCGTTTTTTCCATGAGCGCTCTCTCTTGTCGATGGGTCGTTGGACAACGCAGGAGGGCGGGTCGCTTCGCCCGCCCTCCTGCAGACGGTTAAAACCGCCAGGTAAACCCGAAATCGAGGCTGGTTTCGCTCAGCTCCGATTCCATGGTGAAATTTCCGGTGCCGGCCATGGGCCCGCCGCCGGTCTGGGTGATCGTCGTCTTCGGTGCGTACATGAAGCCCAGGTCGAGCTTCAGGTTGTCGGTAAACGCGTATCCGATGCCGAAGGTGTAATGCGACTCCACGACAGCCGGAAATCCGACGACCCGGAAGGTTTCGTAATAGTAGGTGGGCATCATTTTCCCCTGGACGGTGGTCATGCTTCCGGCCGCCCACCCGTTGTGCTCTTCCACCGGGTTTTCCGCATAGTTGAAGCCGGCCCTGAGAAAGAGCCTGTCGATCACTTCGAACTGGCCGCCGACGGCAAAAACCCACTGGTCGTTCCAGTCGAAATCCTTGTAGCCGGCGGCATCGGACCAGTTGATCCACTTGACATCGCCTTCCACCAGGAACCTGCCGTCTAAAAAAGCGTAGGCCGCGCCGAATGCGACCTGTTGGGGGGCCTCCAGTTCGAGGGAGTCGAGGCCGTCATTTCCCAGGGGCGGGGGATTAAAATCGCTGACATTGTCGTGGGTCACCGACTGGGGCGAGATGTAATTCAGTCCGAGGGACAGGTGTTCGGTCGGCTTGAAAATCACCCCCGGCTGCACGCCGAATGCGTATCCTGGTGAGGTCCCATTTCTAAGGTCCAGTGCCGCATAGTCGATATGAAGGGCCATGCCCACCGACCACCTGGGCGAAGGCTGCCAGGAAACGGCCGGGGCAAACTTCATGATCTGCAGCTGAGTGTAGGCCGCCGAGGTGGCGGGCCCGCCTCCGCCGATAAAGGTGTCGTCGTCGACCTCCGTGCCCCGGTAGTCGACCCCCAGGCCGGTCACTCCGTAGGCGGCAAGGCCGAAGCGCCAGTTGGACGCATTGTTTCCAATGGGCAAGGAAAGCCCGAAGGCCGGGATGGCATATACCGTCTCTTCGCTGTCGGCCTGGACGGTGCCGAAAAACTGGCTTTCGATTTTCGTGCTCACCTTGGGCATGAACGCGGTGCCGGCAAAATTGACCTCCGACGAAGGGCAATAGGGGCCGAAGCACATGGCCGCCGGGTTGGCAAAGACGGCGGAGATGGCGTCCTGGGGGGCTGCCACTCCCACACCGCCCATGGAGCGGGCGATCGGGCCGATCCCGATCAGGTTGTCGCCGTTGGTGGCCCAGGTCGGCGGCGTAGCCAGCAGCAGGGCCAAGGCCAGCATGGCGAGAACTTTACTGGCTGGTTTCATATTTCATCCTCCTTGTCGTGGGTTTCTAGCCAGCTTCTTATTTTGTTTCCCCTCAATCGCTGTATCGGTGCAACGGCGTTAATTGCCCGGCTGGATCAACGCGTCAGCGACCATGGATGACAGGAAACGGACATCCACCCCCATCTTGTAGTGGTCGTTGAGGTTGCTCAGCTGGGTGTGGCAGTTTTCGCAGGCCGTGGCCAAAACAGCCGCCCCGGTTTTGGCGACCTGCTCGGCCTTGACCCGGGCCGATTTCATCCGGAAGTCAAGGGTGTCTTCGCCCAGCGCGACAAGGCCGCCGCCGCCGCCGCAGCACCAGTTGTAGCGGGCATCCGGCGCCATCTCCCGGAAATCGTCGGTCAGCCGGCTGAGGATAAACCGCGGCTCATCGATCACTCCACCGTTTCGCGCGATCTGGCACGGATCGTGGTAGGTGACCGGGGCGGTGATTCGGCTCTTGTCGATTCGGATGCGTTCTTCCTTCAGGTACCGGGCGTGGACTTCGGTCAGGGAGGACACCTTGAACGGCTGCTTTCCGGAGAGCTGCTTCATCACCCGGAAGGCGGTGCCGCACTCGCAGATGCACACCTCCTTGACCTTCAGCCGCCGGGCCTCGTTGATGATCCGGTCCAGGATCAGCTTGGTTTTGGTCGGATCTCCCACAAAGGCCCCGAAATTGACGGCTTCAAAAAAGCTCAGGGTCCAGTTCTCGCCGGCGGCGTTGAAAACCGCCGCCGCCGGAATGATGGAGTGGGCGCCGGCAAGCGCCACGTAGAGCAGATCGGCCCCTTGTACATCCACCGGAATGACCTGATCGCCGGCGTCTGATCTCCATTTCTTGACCACTTCGGCCTCCAGTTTGTGGATGCCCGACAAGAAACTCTCCTTGAAAAACTCCAGCGACTTTCCCTTCTCCACGGAGGTGTCGGCCAAAAGAGAGAGGATCTCCGGCTCGGCACTGGCGCCGATGAGCAGCAGCTTGGCAATGGACATGAGCATCTGGGTGTCGATGCCGAAAGGGCAGTAGACCATGCACCGGCGGCATCCCGTGCACGAGTAGGCCGCATCGTAAAGCTCTTCGATGGCCATGTCGGTCAGCTCCTTTGACTCGCCGACGGACGGCCAGAATTTGCCCCGGGCCTTGAAATACTTCTTGTAGATTCTTCTGACGATCTCGTGGCGGTAGGCGGCGATATACCGTACCTGTCCCATGGACGCGTATACGTGGCAGGCCTCCACGCAGGTGCCGCACCGGGTGCAGGTCTCCAGGTAAAAGCGCATCGCCTCGTTGAGTTTGCTTTGAAACAGCTTCAGGAGCTCTTCTCTGGTGTGTTCGTCCATGGTTAGCCTCGTCTGAGTTTATTGACCGGCAGCGACAGAAAAGAATGCATGAGCTGGCTGAACGGGAAGAAGATCAGAAGCAGGTTGGCGAAAAACACGTGCAGCAGCAGCATGAAAGAGTGGCCGGAGAAGGTAACCGCCCAGGGAAGTTCCGGTCGGAATACCAGCAGGCCGTATAGGTATTCTCTGTAGTCGAACACGGTCATGTCCCCGTATCCGTACCATCGCCTGGCCCAGTCCATCTCGCTTCCGAAGATGACGATCAAAAACAGCAGAATCAGCAGGTAGTAGTCTTCCGGAACCGACAGGTCCTTGACCGGCGAACGGAACCTTCTGAAAATGAAGAAGAGCAGACAGATCGAAGTGAGCAGTCCCACCAGGCCCTTGCCGATGAATACCTCGTGGGAAATGATCTGCAAGAATCCGATCTCTGCAAAAAGCTCCAGATGGCCGAGGATGAGCAAAAGCAGGCAGATGTGAAAGACCATCAGAAACACCCACAGCAAGGGTTTGTGCCGCCGCACGGTGGGAAAAAACAGCGCGTCGAACACGGCCAGAAGCCACTTGGGCCGGTGTTCCGGATAGATCTGAAGGGTCGTGGGGAGTTTCGGTGCGCGAAACATCTGAAACAGCCGAAATGCGGTACCCAACAAGAACACCCCGAAAGACAAATAGACCATCGGCACCAGAACGATGTAGTAGATTGTCTGCACAGATACCTCCCTTGCCGCTTTGCGGGCCGGGGGGGGTAACCCCCCGGGGCCCGCCGGGTCTATCGCTGGTCTTAGGCGCTTCTCTTGATAAAGAAGCGGATCACGTCGCCGTCCTGCTCGGTTTTGACGATCTCGTTTCCACTGGTCCGGGCCCAGGCCGGAAAATCAGATAAAGAGCCGGGATCGGTGGTCAGCGCTTCGATCACGTCGCCGACCTCGACTTCCTTGATTCCCTTGCTCACCTTGACCACGGGCATGGGGCACGGCATTCCTTTCAGGTCCAGCACCTTTTTGGTTTCGATTTGTTCGCTCATGGGACATCTCCTTTTAATTGTCGTGTTTCCTTATTGGTTGGGGTGTTGCTGTAAACGGGTTCATACAAGGCCCCGCTCCGGGTTCGATTCAAAACGGGGCGAAACGCTTGCGTCGACTTCAGATGAACAACTGAACGCGGCTGCCGGTGGCTTCCTCTAGAAACTTGGCCACCCCGCAGTAGTCGATGTGCTGATAGTCGACCATCTCGCCTCTCTTGAGGCCCATCAGGTCCATGGACATCTCGCAGACGTAGATTCGAACACCGAGTTCGTCGGCCATCTCCAGCATCTGCTCCAGCGTCGCCACGTTTTTCTGCTTCATCAGGCGCTTCATCATGGCGGTTCCCAGCCCGCCCATGTTCATCTTGGAAAGCTTCATCTCGCAGGTTCCCTTCGGGAGCATGGTGCCGAACATTTTTCCCATGGCGTCTTTGCCGCCGACCTTCTTGTTTTTGTCGCGAAGGGCCGGCGTCCCCCAGAAGGTAAAAAACATCACCACGTCCATGCCCATGGCCACCGCGCCGGTGGCGATGACGAAGGCGGCCAGCACCTTGTCCATGTCGCCGCTGAACACGATCATCGAAAGCTTGTCCTCGGGCATTTTTTTCTCGACCGCCGCAAGCCGGGTCTTCATCTCCTCCAGTTGTGCCGCCAGATCCTCCACGCCCCCCTCTTTCAGTTGTGCTGCCATCTCTTCCATGTCGCCTCCCTTAATGTTTACCTTGGCAATCATTTTTTACATGTTGTTACAAATGCTTAACCAATATAGTTGCCTTTATGGTTAATACTGTGTACCTTTAGGCCCAAAAAATTCCGGCGCACCGGCCGGATCGTCTATTGGGACCTGTTCTGTTAGACCATCATGTCCTTGACCGACTGCATGGCCGTCTTGAGCAGCTCCAGGTTGGAAAGAATATGATGCCTCTGCTCGCTGGACATACGGGCCAGCACCTCTCGGTGGACATCCTCCAAAAAAAAGTTGATTTCATTTAGTTTTTTCTGCCCATCGCCGGTCAGGCTCAGCAAGGTCACCCGCGAGTCTTCCGGGTCCTTGACCCGCTGGACAAGACCCCGGCGCACCAGTCCGTCCACGATCTTGGTGACCCGGCTTTTTACCACGTTCATCTTCTGGGCGATGCCCTTGGCGGTCAGGTACCGCTCTTCCCCGAACAAAACCAGACAGCGCAGTTCGGCATCGGGCAGGTTGAAGCGGTCGCACTGGTACTGCATCCGTTCCTGGCAGCATTGAAAGAGCTTGGCGATCAGATCCTGGAAATGATCGAGCTGATACGGGGGGATGCCATCGGTTGTGCGCTTCACATCATTCATGGTGTGAACCATATCAGGATTCTTTCCCCTGTCAAGTTTTTTTTGCAGGGCGGTTCTTTTTTGCAAAAAAGAACCTGCAGCAGGCTGGGACCGTCTGCCGCCGGTTGTCGGGGCCGGGGTTTTGTGATAGCGTATCTGGAATTTCATCCCGACTGTTTTAAAAGGATATCAGCCGGTTGAAATAAACCAGAGGGCTTTTCAGCAAATGGGGATCCTTTTCGCGGTGTGACGAACCCGGAAAGTCGAGTTCATGTACCTATTTTTATGTCTTGACCGGCGCGGATCGACCCGACTGCATGGGAAGGTGCTCCGATGAGCCTGTATCGAACCACGACCCGTTTGTTCCTCGATTCCCCGGAGCGGATTCCGATCGCCGGCTTTCTTGCCCTGATCACCGTCGGCACCGGCCTCCTGTTGATTCCCGCCGCTTCGCGCAGCGGCTCGATCTCCTTTGTCGACGCCCTGTTTACCGCCACTTCGGCAAGCTGCGTGACCGGCCTGATCGTCGTCGACACCGGCGCCCATTTCACCCCCTTCGGCCAGATGGTGATCCTGGGGCTCATTCAAACCGGCGGCCTCGGGATCATGACCATGTCGACCCTCTTTTTGCTGATGGCCGGCAAGCGATTGAGCCTGGCCGGCCGCACCGTGATCCAGGACACCTTCACCCGCAGCGGCAAGCACAGCCCGGTTCAGATCTTAAAGCACGTGCTGCTCTTTACCATTGTCATGGAAGCCTGCGGCGCCGTTGTCCTGTTCTTTTGTTATCTGCCCGGAGCGCGCGGTCTTTCCCAGGCCCTTTGGCAGGCGGTCTTTCACTCGATCAGCGCATTTTGCAACGCCGGTTTTTCCCTGTTTACCGACAGCCTGACCCGGTTTCAGACCCAGTGGGCCGGGAGTCTGACCGTTTGCGTACTCATCGTGGCCGGGGGAATCGGCTTTCTGGTGGTCGCCGAGCTCTGGAGCCATCCGCCGCTCAACCGCCGCTCCTGGCGGCGGCTCAGCCTTCACTCCAAGCTGGTCTTGACGAGCACGGCCCTGCTGATCCTGGCCGGGACCGCGGCGATCCTGTTCATGGAGCGCTCCAATACGCTGTCTGCTCTGTCGGGGCCGCAAAGAGTGCTGGCCGCTTTTTTCCAGTCGATCACCACCCGGACGGCCGGCTTCAATACCTTGCCCATCGGCGCCATGGCCAGTGAAACGCTTTTTGTCATCATCATGTTGATGTTCATCGGGGCCAGCCCGGGCTCCTGCGGCGGCGGAATCAAGACGACCACTTTTGCCACCATCGTGTTGCTCGGTGCCGCCCGGCTAAAGGGAAGAGACCACCCCTTGGCGTATCATCGGAAAATACCCGAATCGAGCGTGGCCAAGGCCATCACCGTGGCCACGCTCAGCCTGCTGGTCATCGTTTCCGGAACGCTGCTGCTGACCATGAGCGAGCTGGGCGCCGTATCCCGGCTGCAAAGCCAGGGAGCGTTTTTCGAGCTTTTCTTCGAGACGGTCAGCGCGTTTGCCACGGTCGGCCTTTCCATGGGTGCGACCGAAGGGCTTTCGGCCTCAGGCAAGCTGATCGTGGCAGCAGTCATGTTCATCGGGCGGTTGGGGCCGCTGGTGCTGGCCGTCGCCGTCAGCCGGAAGCACGGGCCCCGCTTTACCTACGCAGAAGAAAAGGTCATGATCGGATGAGGTGAGCTATGAAACAATTTGCCGTGATCGGGGTGGGAAATTTTGGATACTACCTGGCTGTTCGGCTCTATGAAAAGGGCCACGAAGTGCTGGCGATCGACAAGAATTCGGACCGGATCCAGGATATCCGGGACCGGGTCAGCCGGGCCGTGGTGGCCGACGCCGCCGACAAGGGAGCTGTCCAGCCCCTGGGGCTGGAGCAGATGGACGCGGTGGCCGTGAGCACCGGCGACGACCTGTCCGAGTCGATCCTGATCTGCCTGAACCTCAAGGACCTGGGCGTCAAACGGATCCTGGCCAAGGTGATCAGCGAATCCCATGCCCGGATCGTGGAGAAAATCGGCGCCACCGACGTGATGTTCCCGGAAAAGGACCTGGCCGAATCCCTGGCCGAGCGGCTCCATTCTCCCAACGTGATCGAGTACCTGCCGTTTATGGAAGACCATTCGATCCTGGAGATCACCCCGCCCCAGGCCTTTGTCGGCAAAAAGCTCAAAGACCTCGACCTGATCAACCGTTTCGGCATCCAGGTGATCGCCATCAAGGAGTCGGTGCCCGAACGGGTGAATATGGTCCCTACAGCCAACTACACCCTGAAAGACAGCGACATCCTGATCTTGCTGGGATCCAACGAGGGGATCGAAAAATTCAAGGCGGAATAAAAACGCTTCGCGTTTTTATAAGATGCGGCGTCGCCGCATAAAAAGACAAATCGACTTTTGGGGCGAATTCGTATACCGGCAGCAAATTACCCATAGCGGTTTCCCATTAAACTCCAGCAAAGCGGAGCCGGAGACCGATGGGTGTCAGCTCGGAAGCTGGGCAACTGTTTGAGCCAGTTAGGCCGCGTTAAGACGGCCGCAGCGCAAACACTTGCATTTCTGTGGCGATCCCCATTTGCCGCTGACATTTTTCTGTATCCTGATCAGCGGCCGTCTTTACGCGGCCT
>CBFCZJ010000066.1:0-14084 GCA_965602445.1 uncultured Desulfobacterales bacterium
CCTGCCTTGTCGGAGATCGACTTGGGCGAGTGGGACGGCAGGCCCATGGCCGAAATCCGGGCAAACGATCCGGCGTCGTGGAATGCCCGGGGAGAAGATTTCGCCGGATTCCGCCCGCCGGGAGGGGAGAGCTTCACAGACCTCCAGCAACGGGTCATACCGGCATTCGAGGCGCTGACGGCCGAAGCCGATACCAACCTGCTCTTGGTTTGCCACGCCGGGGTCAACCGGGTGATTCTATGCCACCTGCTGGGAATGCCCCTTGCCAACCTGTTTTGCATCGGCCAGGATCCCGGGTGCCTGAATATCGTCGAAAAAAGCCGGCAAGGCATTCGGGTGGCGGGGATAAACAGCGTGTTGTCGGATTGAGAGTGGATTTAATCTTCGGAAGGATATCCCAACCAAGGATCTGAATCGAGTTGCCGGAGGCTTTCAGATGCAGATAGAAAGAAAATGGCATCAGCAAGACCGATGACCGGGCACACAAAAAAACTCAGCGCAGCATGCCTGATCCTGGCCGGAGGGCAGGGAAAGCGGCTCACACCGGACAAGCCGCTGCTGGAGATCGGCGGGACCCCCATCATCGAACGGGCGGCAAAAGTGGCCGTCTCCTTGTTCGAAGAAGTGCTCGTGGTGACCAACACCCCGGACAAGTACGAGTTTCTCGGCCTTCCCCTAGCGGCGGACGAGCGCCCCGGCTGCGGTCCCCTGATGGGGATCTACAGCGGCCTTCAAAAGATCGAACACGAAACGGCCTTTGTCTGTGCAGCGGACATGCCTTTTTTGAATGAAGCGCTGATCCGTGCCGAGTTCGAAGCCATGGATGCATTCGACATCGTGGTCCCCTGGCCGAGAAAAAGGCCGCAATTTTTGCACGCCTTTTACCACAAACGGTGCAGGCCCGCCATCTGCGAACGCCTCCAAGCCGACGACTACAAGATCGAATCGGTGATGCAGCGCTGCCATACCCTTCGTCTCGACGGCGACTGGTTTGCCCGGCACGGGTTGACTGCGGACATCGACCGGGCGTTTACCAACATCAATACCGTCGAGGACTATGACCGCTGGGTCAGGCAGGAAGAAGAAAAGCTCCCGGGAAAAAGCCTTCCACCGGTTCCGTCGATTTCCGCCGATGTGCTCAAAGAGATCCGCCGGACCCTGATCGAACAGGAAACCGCTTATCACCAGAAGAACGGCGAAGAGACGTATTCCAGCCTGTGGGCCCACAGCTCCCGGGTGGGCCGGATCGCCCGGCGCATCGCCGAATCAGAGGGCTGGGAACAGGAGCCGGCGCTTCTTGCGGGTCTTTTGCACGACATCGGAAAGTTTGCCCACGGTGTCTATCACGAGAACGACACCCCGGAAGAAGAACATGCCGCCCGCTTCGTGGAGCGGATCCTTTCGGGCACCGCTTACGAGAGATGGATACCGGCCGTCACCGAAGCCATTCTTTCTACCTATCTCGAAGCCGAGGCGAGCAGCGACCTCGGCCGCGTCGTCTACGATGCCGACAGCCTCGACAAGCTGGGAAACATCGGGGTCGTCCAGTTTTTTGCCAAGCGGGCGCTGCGCCGCCAGTTTTTGGATGACGATGTGATCATTCGGGCCAGTGTCGAACTGACCTATGCGCACCACGCCCCGGACACGCTGAAGACCGCCACCGGCAGGGCCCTGGCCCGGGAACGGAGCGTCCGGACCCGCCAGTTTTACGCCGAGCTTATCGAAGAATGGAAGCAGCTCGGACTGGGCGCATTTACGATTCTCGAAGAGGAGATCGCAGGAATCGCCTGTATCTTCCTGGTTCCTTCGGCTTGTTCGTGCGGCGGTTTGCTGCGGGTTGAATCCGACATCCAGGACGCGGTCAAGTGCCGGTCTGCCGTGGTGACCTATCGTTGTGCGGACTGCGGCGTGCAAACTGAATTTTCCTTCTGCATGCCGAACGTGAAGGGCCTGCCCGCAAAAACACATGTTTCTTGATTATGATGCCCATTTGTAATCCAATCGATTGATGAAGCAATACAAACGGGCCGTTTAGATCATGTACCATGGTTTTAAGTGACCTTCCCGGAGGATGAAAAGAAAACCAAGCCCCCCCTTGCAGCAAAAAACGTTTTTGATATAGCATTTTCACCTAGAGCGCTCGGGCCGCGGTTTCTCAGGCGCAATCGATGCGCCTCATGAGATTTCAAAGGCTTCTTTTCGGTATGATATTCTGACGCGCTCTACAGGAGGCGGTGCATGAGAATTTTAGAAAGACTTTACCAGGCGCTGAACACCCGGGCGGCGGAAACGACCGTGAAAACCGTTTCCATCGGGCTGGGCTACACGGCGGTGGCGACAGACGACGGCGGGCTGGGCCTGGCCTGTACAATGCTCGACTCGGTCAAGACCTGCCATGTTGCCGGCGACCTGCCCGATTTCGAGGGCGGGCCGGCCGGTGTGCTGCTCGACTATCTTTTGTCCGATGCGCCGATCCGGCGGACCCTGGGGTTGGCCCTGGCAAACGCGTTAAACCATGGCGCCGCCCTTGCCCTGCCCGAAGACCGGCACAACACGGTGCTTTTCTCCCGCCTCGGCATCGGCCCCGGGTCGAAGGTGGCCATGGTGGGCCACTTCGGGCCCCTGATCAAGAAGCTGGCCGAACTTCGCGTCGAAGTGGAGATGGTCGACAAGGGAAGAGGCGAGGGGGATGAAACGGCGCTGCTGAAAAAGATCGAGGCCTGGGCGGACGCCTTGATCATGACCTCCACCACCCTGATCAACGGCACCGCCGAAACGTTTTTCTCCGCTGTCGGACCGAAGGTGAAGGTGGCCATGATCGGCCCGAGCACCCCGTTGGTGGCCGGGGCCTTTGCCGGGCTGCCCGTGCACCTGCTGGGCGGGACGGTGCCGGTGGATGCGGTGCGCACCTTCACCGCGATCCGCCACGGCCGGGGGACCCCGGTGCTGCAACGGTACGCCAAAAAAACCTTCCTCGATCTTTCCTCGCCGGCGGAGTAGACCCATGAACCTGAAGCATAGAGCAGTTCTTCTTTTCTCTGCTGCATTGCCGGCGGCCGTGATTCTCTGGGGCTGCGTGATCCCCAGGTGGGCGGTGGAAAAATGGGGCGAAGACCAGTACATGTCCTACCGGATCGACGAGCGGAACCTTGCTTTGTTCACCTATCCCCGGCAGTCCTACCCCTACAACCGGCAAGGGATTCGACAGGCGGTTTCAGACATCCACGAAGCGATCCTGTCAGGCGGTCGAATGAAACCCCTGGTCGTGTTCATTCACGGCCGGGGAAAGCATCCGGAAAAGGCCTATGGCGACGATGACACAGTCGGAGAGGACATCCTCTTTCGCATCGAAAGCGAATACGAATCGAACGTGCTGATGTTTCACTGGCCGTCCTGGCTCACTCCCTGGGGGTATCCGTCCAAGAACGCCGAAGAGTCCGGCGCCCATCTCGGTCTGCTCTTCGATGAATTGGGCCGCTATCGGCGCATAAACGCAGAAAAGGTGCGGGAGATCAAATCCACCCTGCTGATCCACAGCATGGGGGCCCGGGTGATGAAGCGGTTTCTGACCGGATATGAGGAAGGACTTGCCGGCCGTTCTCCGCTGTTTGACAGCATCGTCTTCAACGCCCCGGATGTCGACCTTTCCGGCCATCGAATCTGGATGAACCGAATCGACTTTGCCGGCGCCGTCTATGTGACCGTCAATCCGGGGCAGGACGAACTGCTGAAATTTTCAGAATATCTGCTCGGCACGCCCCGGCTCGGCCGGAGCCTGAGACAAGAGGACGGTTCGGCCGAACCCCTGGCCGAAGGGGCCGCCTACCTGGACGTTTCGGCGGCGGATGTCAACCATGACTACTTCATCGGCGCCGACCGCTCTGAACCGCTGGTTTCCTTTTATCGCAATGTGATCATGAACACCGGCGTGGACCCGTTGAAGGGACCAGGCGTGTCAGAAGCCGACCAGCCCCGGGTCTATGCCGTCTTTCCATGAATCGTTTTGTATCGTATCTTGTGATCTTCTCGATATCCGGGATTGGGATAAGATGGCCATGGTGCTTGCAGCGCCGTTCAGAGAATTACAGGAATGCGGAAGCTGCCCGGTGGTCTGACCCCCATTTCCAGAGGCCGGACCCGTAGGTTGGGCTGAGCGCAGCGAAGCCCAACAATGCTGGTGCAGAAAATTGACGGCCAGCGACAGGTGATACGGACCATTTCAATCCGGTTAAACATGGCTATGTAACGCGTGCAGTGGATTGGCGGTTTTCGTCGATACACAGGTTCATTGAAAAAGGATGATTGATGGCCGATTAGGGATCCGGCCTCAAGATCGAGGTTGGCGAATTTGGGGAATAGGCAGAGAATGTTGGGCTTCACAAGTTCAGCCCAACCTACGCGCTCCAGGGTCCTGGGGTGTCTTTCACCGCCCTGCCGCAGGTCTACGAAATCCTTCCCTGAGCGGTCCGGCCGGAGGGGGTCGCCGTTTCCCTCATTTCAGGTGCCCATAGTACTTTTCGGCGCACTCCGGGCAGATGCCGTGGCTCAGTTTGGCACCCGATTTTTTTTGAAGGTATGCCTCGATCTGATTCCAGTATCCCTGGTCGTCACGGATTTTTTTGCAGTGGGCGCAGATCGGAAGCAGGCCCTGCAGGGTCTTGACTTCGGAAAGGGTTTTTTTCAGGCGTTCGATCACCTTGTCGAGCTCTTTTTCGGCCTGCTCTCGCCTTTTAATTTCCTCCTGGGCCAGGGAAAGCTCCTGTTTGATTTCCGCCACCTGCCGAAGGATTGCGAGCAACGGCCGGTTTTCGATTTTCAGCCCCGGCCGGCGACTCTGCCAAAAAAGGTATCCATATAAAAAGGGAAGCGCGAAAATGGAGATGATCAGTCGGCTGATCAAAGTCCCCTTCATGATGCTCCAATAGGCGTCGGTTCCGGCAAAAGCCCCGGAGGCGAACAAAATTACGTCGAGCCACATCACTCCGAGCAGGGTCAGAAAGGCCCGTATCCAGAGTTTCAAGTTGAGATTCGGCTTTCCGAGATACTCCCAGGCCACGGCCAGAAAAATGAGATCGACCAGGGTGGCAACCACTGAAGCGGCGTTGATTCGCAGGCTGGGCAGAGGAATGTAGGCGATGCCGGCGGCTTCGACCAGCCTGGTCTGATAGTGGAGGGCCACCGCCACAAGCGGCATCATGATCGACACACCGGCCACGGTGGAGATGGCAATGCGTGTGGCCCGCGGCCCGTCGAAGACATAAACGACGAACACTCCGAGCAGCAGCGACGTGTAAAACACCGTGGAGCCGACCATGAAGGTGATGCCGGCCACTTCGACTGATAGCCCTGCATCGGTGATCCATGACATGATCGCCGTGACGCCCCCGATCAGCGCGTAAAAATGAACCGGCCCGAACCGGTGTCTAAGCGAGTGGGCGCCTAATACGAGAAAATACATGGCCATGGCTTCGACGATCAGAATGAGGACTTCAATCTGCATAATCGATCCGTTTTTCTTCCCGCTTTCTGGACACGCGGGTCTGAGACTGCTCAACACCAGCTCAATGACCGAAGCTAGGGGCTTCTATCAGAATCGGCCCACTTTAGCAAAAAAGACAGCCGGTGCGGCGGCGGCCGCACCGGCTGTCTTTTTGCATGATGAATTCGCTGCTGTTACTTTCCCCGGCTCTTGGCGTAGCCGATGGTGTTTAAGGCCTCTTCCATCTCTTCCAAGATGGCCGGGTCGTCGATGGTGGCCGGCACCTTGAACTCCTTGTTGTCTGCGATCTTCTGGATGGTGCCGCGCAGGATCTTGCCGCTTCGGGTCTTGGGCAGGCGCTTGACCACCGTGGCCTTCTTAAAGGAGGCCACCGCCCCGATCCTGTCTCTGACCATCTGGACGGCTTCCTTGAGTATCTCCTCCTTGGACCGGTCCACCCCGGCCTTCAGGACCACGAAGCCCACCGGCACCTGGCCCTTGAGGTCGTCTTCCACGCCCAAGACCGCGCATTCGGCCACGTCCGGATGGTCCGAGAGGACCTCTTCCATGGCGCCGGTCGACAGCCGGTGGCCGGCCACGTTGATGATGTCGTCGGTGCGGCTCATGACGAAGGCATAGCCGTCCTGGTCTATGAAGCCGGCGTCTGCGGTCTTGTAATACCCCGGAAACTCCTCCAGGTAGGATTCAATATAGCGCTGGTCCGCCTTCCAGAGGGTGGGAAGGGCACCCGGAGGCAGCGGCAGTTTGACGACCAGGGCGCCGATCGTGCCGGGGGGCACTTCATTGTTATTGTCGTCGACCACCTTCAGGTTCCAGCCCGGCGCCGGCTTGGTCGGAGAGCCTTCCTTGATCGGAAACTGGTGCAGCCCCAGGCAGTTGGCGCAGATGGCCCATCCGGTCTCGGTTTGCCACCAGTGGTCGATGACCGGGATCTTGAGACAGTCTTCGGCCCAGTGCAGGGTGTTGGGATCGAGCCGCTCGCCGGCCAGAAACAGGGCCTCGAACTTGCTCAGGTCGTAGTTTTTCATCAGCTGCGCCTTCGGGTCTTCGCGCTTGATGGCGCGAAACGCCGTAGGCGCGGTGAACATGGCCCGAACCTTGTGCTGGGAGATGACCCGCCAAAAGACCCCCGCATCCGGGGTTCCCACCGGTTTTCCCTCGAAGCAGATGGTGGTGCACCCCTTAAACAGAGGGGCGTAGACGATGTAGGAGTGGCCCACGACCCAGCCGACGTCCGAGGCCGCCCAGTAGACGTCCCCGGCGTCCACGTTGTAGACCGCCTTCATGGTCCACTTGAGGGCCACCACATGCCCGCCGGTGTCCCGGACCACGCCCTTGGGTTGGCCGGTGGTGCCGGAAGTGTAAAGAATGTAGCACGGATCGGTGGCCGCCACCGGCACGCAGTCTGCCGGTTTGGCCGATGCCATGGCATCGCTCCAGTCTACGTCCCGTCCCTCGATCATGGAGGCTTTCTCCATGGGCCGCTGGAAGATGATGGTTTTTTCCGGCTTTGAATCGTCGTTGGCCAGTTCGATGGCTTGGTCGAGCAGCGGCTTGTACTGGATCACCCGTTGGACCTCGATGCCGCAGGAGGCGGAAACGAGAACCTTGGGTTTGGCGTCGTTGATCCGGGTGGCCAGCTCCTTGGCGGCGAACCCGCCGAACACCACCGAGTGAACGGCCCCGATGCGGACCGTGGCGAGCATGGCGATGACTGCCTGCGGAATCATCGGCATGTAGATGAGAACCCGATCTCCTTTGGCAACCCCCATGCCGGCCAGAACACCGGCAAACTTGGCCACCTCGTCCCGGAGCTGGTTGTAAGTGAAGGTCTGGATCGTGTCGGTTACCGGACTGTCATAGATCAGGGCCGCCTGATCCCCCTTGCCGTTTTCGATGTGCAGATCCAGGGCATTGTAGCAGGTGTTGAGCTCCCCGCCCACGAACCAGCGGTAAAACGGCTTGTTGGAGTCGTCCAGCACCTTGTCCCACTTTTTGTACCAATGGACGTCTTCTGCGATTTCCCCCCAGAATCCTTCCGGGTCGTTGATGGAGCGCTGAAAAGCTTCCTCGTACGCGTTGGCCATGGGTCCTCCTCCTTTCCAGGGTTGGTCATCGTCGAATCGGATCGAGTCTAAGAAATCCGACCCATGGCTGTCAAGAAAAATGAATGTCATCCATTATCTGAATGTAAGCAAAATACAAGGGGTGCTGTAGCGGATGCGACTGATGGTGATGAAAAAGGAAACAGGGGATAACCAACTGATTAAACATTAAAAATTCTGTTTGATCCAAACTGGTGTAGCTTTTTGCATCATTTTCGGATTGGAAGCGCGCTGCGCGTCCTTTCCCATTCTTTTATAATAGATAAAAAATTCAAATGGTTAAAAATTTTTTGGACCGGGTCTCCATATCGGCACGTGTCTTGCTCCATATAGAAGTCACCGGCGGCATCCCATCACCACCGTCGGGTTCGACGCCCAAAGGAGGATCAGGCCATGAATAAAGCCGCGGATAAGAAAAAACATCGGGTACAGGGGTTTCAGGTGCTCGAAAACGAATGCATCTGGATGAAGGCAGGCGTCGTCAATTTCCGACTTTGCGACAACGCTTACGACTGCAACAGCTGCCCATTCGACCACGCCATGCGAAAAGCCATGGGGATTTCCGCCGGGGCCGATTCCCACCGGGAGGCGCCCCGTTGGGTCGAACACCTGAAACGAAGCTACGACGGTGCGTCCCGACCGTGCCGGCACGCCCTGACCGGCCGGGTCGACGCGCCGAAAATCTGCGTCCACAACTACGAGTGTTATCATTGCGCCTACGACCAGATGCTCGATGAAATGGACCTGGCCGACACCGGCGATACTCCCGTCTATCACCTGGTCTCGGGTTTTCGTATGGCCGACGGGTACTACTACCATCTGGGCCATACGTGGGCCCGCTTCGAACATGGCGGGCGGGTGCGGATCGGGCTTGACGACTTCATCGAGCGGCTTTTCGGCGCCCAGGACGGATTGCAGCTTCCTCCGTTGGGGGCCAAGCTCCGCCAGAACGAAGTGGGCATCACCTTCGAGAAAAAAGGCCGCCGCGCCGCGGTGATGGCGCCGGTCACCGGCACGGTGCTGGCGGTCAATCAGGGCGCCCTTCGCCATCCTGAAATCGCCCATGCCGACCCCTACCTGACCGGATGGCTCTGCGTTCTGGAGCCGGAAATGCCCAAAAAGAACCTGCGAGGACTGTACTACGGCACCGAGAGCCGTCGGTGGATGGAAATGGAAGGAGAGCGGCTGCTCGGGCTGATGGGTGAAGAATACCAATCCCTGGCCGCCACCGGCGGCAGGGTGGTGGGCGACATTTACGGGGAGGTCGGGACCCTGGAGTGGGACGAGCTTGCCCAGGAGTTTCTGAGAACCGGAAGGGTGACCCCGGAGATCCCCCTATAAATTCGCTTTCGCGAATTTATTGATGGCGGCTTCGCCGCCCGATAGATGCAAGCAGACTGTCGGGCGGCAGTGCCGCGCTTCCGGAAATCATCATTTCCCTGGCCCTGTGACGTCGTTCCCACTTGTCATGACGGCTCTGCCGCTGGTCGTTGATGCGATCAGATCGATCAAGAATGAAACTTCCCAGTCCGTCATTGCGGGCTTGATCCGGAATCCAGTTTTGTTGCGCATCAATCGCTGTTCGGTTCAACGGCCACTAAACTCCTAAAACAGTTTCCCGGCTGTAGTGGAAATCTCCCGCGGCCCTCCTGGCGGTCCTTTTTGGGTCATAGGCCCCTTATTTTTTGACATTGTTTTATGAAGCGAAATTCTAATACAAGCGCGAAGCGATTGTATTAGAATTTCGCTTCTCGTAAATACTGGGCGCAGTAGCGGCAGAACTGCAGGGGAGTCCGGTCCAGGTCCGAAAGACCTCCGGAAAAATGCATGAGGCAAAGAGGGTCGTCGCAGTGGACCAGACAAAAGAGGTGTCCGATTTCGTGCAGGGCCACTTTGGCGGTCCGCTCGTACAGGGTTTCAGGCGCCGGAATCGATCCGTTTTTCTGCCTTTGGAGGCGAAACACCGAGGTCAGCGCCCAGGCGCCCCCCTGGCGGGATTCTCCGAACACATGGGAAAAAATCGGTACGAACAGGTCAACGGCGAGGAGGGCGATTTTTTTTTCGTGGCCGGTCGACGGACGGGATTCGAGAAAGGCGATCATTTTTCCCGCGTCGTACTGCAGGCGCCGGCGGCTATAGGCAACTGCCGGAAGATCCTCCGCAGGCAGGATGTCCGCATCCAGGTGGAGGTAGGATTCGATATGGGCAGCCACGATCTTCGGTATGAGAGGCGAGAGATCACCCAGGGGGACAATGCCGATTGCCTTGTGGATCGGTTCCATTACGTTGGCGTCAACCCCGAACGGGTCTATGGACCAGGTTAACATCGATAAAAGGGCTGCGGGAAAATCCCCCGCAGCCCCGCCATAGCCTGACTTGGCACACGATACCGCAGCTGAAGGAGCGTTACTCAGAAGAGGGGAAGCTCGGCGTCAGCCCGTAGCGCTTGATTTTTTTGTGGAGGGTCACCCGGTTGATGCCCAGAACCCCGGCAGTTCGGCTGATGTTCCATTCGTTTTCCTCCAGCATGCGGCAAATGTGGGCAAGTTCGACCTCTTGAAGGGTCCGGCCGGCCGGCTCCGGTGCAGGGCCGCTCTTTAGAAAGGGAAAGCTGTCGATCCCGAGGGTTCGGGAGCGGGCCAGCACCACCGCCCGCTCGATGACGTTTTCCAGCTCCCGGACATTGCCCGGCCATGAATATTCCCGCAGGCGTCGAAGGGCGTCTGCGCTGACCCGGTCGACATGCTTGACCGTCTCCCGGCTGTATTTTTCCAAAAAATGATTCACCAGCAGGGGGATGTCGTCTTTGCGCTCCCGCAAAGGGGGTAGATGGATCTGGATGACGTTGATCCGGTAATAGAAGTCCTCCCGGAACCGCTTTTGGGCGACTTCGCGTTGAAGATCCCTGCGGGTCGCCGAAATCAGCCTGAAATCCACTTCGATGGAAAGGCTGTCGCCGACACGGGTGATCTTTTTTTCCTCCAGCACGCGCAGCAGATCGATCTGCATCTTGGGGCTGATTTCGCCGACTTCATCCAAAAACAGGCTCCCGCCGGAAACGACCTCCAAAAACCCCTTCCGGTCGTGGACCGCCCCGGTGAAAGCCCCTTTCTTGTGGCCGAACAGCTCCGACTCGAGCAGGGAATCCGGCACCGCCCCGCAGTTGATGGCGATAAAGGGTCTTTTGGCGCGCCGGCTTTTGGCATGGATCGCTTTGGCGACGAGTTCCTTGCCGGTGCCGCTTTCTCCGGTGAGAAGCACCGAGGCGTCGCTTTCGGCCACCTCCGGAATCATGTCGAAGATTTTTTCCATGGGCGCCGAATTGCCGATGATGTTGTCGAACCGGGTGATGTGTTCAAGGCGGTC
The DNA here is from genome assembly GCA_965602445.1 of uncultured Desulfobacterales bacterium. Taxonomy (GTDB): domain Bacteria; phylum Desulfobacterota; class Desulfobacteria; order Desulfobacterales; family CAFBRK01; genus JAIPEL01. The sequence continues at coordinate 10,972 of CBFCZJ010000066.1, forward strand.
TTTCAAATACCGGTATTCGGAAGTCAGCTTCCGCTGCTGGTTGATCTTTTCCATCACCAAGGTCAGGTGGTCCGGCTTGAAGGGCTTGAGCAGGTAGTCGCTGGCTCCCAGCTTCATGGCGGTGACGGCGGTTTCGATGGATCCGTAGGCGGTGATGATCACCACCGTAGTGTCCGGGAAGTCGGCCTTGATTCTTTGGAGCAGATCGATGCCGTTCATGCCGGGCATCTTGATATCGACAAACAGCAGATCGAAGGGGGTCTGTTCCAGTTTTTTCAGGGCGTCCGGGCCGGATGCGGCGGTGTCGACCTCGTGGCCGATTTTCTCGAACCAGTGACGAAACGAATCCCGCACGATCATCTCGTCGTCTACGATCATGATTTTCATCTTGTCGTCCATGATTGGCCTCCGCGCATGCCTTTTTTTTCTCCTCCAGGTTGTGCGGGCTGTTTCCCTGATCGACACCGCTGATATTTTGCTTCAGCCATTGTCGTAAGGCAGATCGATCACAAACGACGTCCCTTTGCCGACCTGGCTGTCGACCCGGATATGGCCCTCGTGATTTTTCACCACCCCGTAGACGATCGAAAGCCCCAGCCCGGTTCCCTGTCCGGCCTCTTTGGTGGTGAAAAACGGGTCGAAAATATGGCCGAGCCGCGCCTCCGGTATGCCGTGGCCGGTGTCTGTAATCCGGACAGCGGCAAAGCGTTCATCTTCTCCCGGTGCAGTGTGGATTTGCAGGGATCCTCCCGGCTTCATCGCCTCGATGGCGTTGAAGATCAGGTTCAAAAAGCACTGCTGGAGCAGGTTCATGTCTCCCCGGACCATGAGAGGGACTGGGTGAAGCCCCGTTTTCAGCTCGATGTCCTGAAGTTCGAGCTTGTGCCGGACCAGCGCGATCACCGAAGTGAGCACTTCGTTGACATCCAGGGAGGTGTACTCCATGGTCGATTCCCGGGAGAAGGAAAGAAGGCCCGAAACGATTTGCCCGCATCGTTCCAGTTCTCCGGTCATCAATTGGGCGTACTTTCCGAGCGCTCGCCGATCTTCGGCGGTGAGCCCCTCTTCGGAAAGGGTCAGTTCCATGAGCCGGCTGTAGGTCAAAAGCCCCTGGATCGGGTTGTTGATCTCGTGAACGCAGCTGGCCACCAGCTTTCCCAGGGAGATGAGCCGGTCTTCCTGCACCAGGTTGTTCAAATCGGCTTTGACCGCGAGCATTCTTTTTTCCCAACGATGGGAGAGGGCCTCGGTGATGTCCCGGTAAATCTCGATGACCCGGACGATCTGGTCGCTTGGATTTTTCACGGGATAGGTCACGATCTCCGAGTAGTTGAACTCGTCTGCCCCCGCCGGGTCCTCGTGGATCACGTGGGCCGATTCCCCGGTGCGAAGGGTCTCCACCATGGGGCAGGAAAAGCCGGTCTGGGAGCTGGAGCAGGGGACCGAAAGGCCGTACATGATTTTGTGGCAGCGGCGGCCGATGACCTCATCCCGGGGTTGACCCAACGACTCCAGGTAGGCGTCGTTGGCATCGGCAATGGTAAAGTCGGTGTCGAGCACCACGATTCGCTGCTTTGCCTGGCGGATGAGAAATTCTGAAATCGCCTTTTCCAGGACCACCTGGTGCTCGGCCATTTTGAGCCGCTGCTCGATTTCGAAAAACTGGCGCAGGAGCCGGCCGATGTTGTGTTCGATGATTCCGATCCGTTTGGGCCGCAGATTGATCAGGTCCAGCAGCACTTCGTGGTTGTTGGTCAGTTCGATGATGCCGTCCAGGTCCTTGATCTGGAACAGGTCCCGGAAGTCAGAAGTGGTATAAATGCCCATTTCCCGGGCCATCTTGAAGCCCTCGGCCTCCGGATTGATGTCGCAGACCCCGAGGATGCGGACCTTCAGAAAAGAAAAGGTCTCCCGCTGGAGCAGGCCGAGGAAGAATTTGCAGGCCCGCCCCCCGCCGACGATGGCGATTTTAAGAACGAATTTGCCGTTGAATAGTTTGAAGTCTTGGGAGGGTTGGGTCATGATGCCGCCTTTTCGATGAGACGGACAGGGCGATCCCCTTCAGGGAAGCTTTGTTCTGAACGCCGGATCGACCGCCAGGTTCAGATCGAGCCGTACGTCTTTTTCGGAAAGTCCCATGGCGAGGCCCAGCAGCTGAGGAAGATAGACGATGGTGATGTTCGCCGCTTCGCCGATGTTCTCGGAGACCTTGGCCTGGTAGGCTTCCAGGTTCATCTGGCACATGGGGCAGACCGTGGCCACGGCGTCTGCACCCCGGGCGGCTTTCAAGATGGCCCCCACCAGCTCCAGGGCCACCTCCTGTTTGGTGCTCATGTGGGACGCACCGCAGCAGCGCGCGCCCATGTCCCACGGGTGAACGGCGGCGCCGGTGGCCTCGATCAGGGGGGCCATCGATTGGGGTGCCTCTGGATCGTCGAAGACTCGGTACGGCCGAAGACACTGGCATCCGTAATACGGGGCAATGGTCAGCCCTTCAAGGGACCGGGTGACATGCTTTTTTATGCGCTCGGCGCCCAGGTCCCGGGAGACGACATCAAGAAGGTGCCTCACCCGGGTTTTTCCGCGAATCAACAGGTCCTCTTCGGCCAGAATCCGGTTGATCTTTTCGCGAAACGCGGCCTTTTCCTTTGCCTTTACCTCCACTTTTTTCAGGTTCAGGTAGCAGGCGCTGCAGGGCACCAAAAGGTCGCGGCCCTCGTTCATCTTTTCGGCCAATGCGAGGTTTCTGGCAGGCAGGGCATAGGACAGCAGTTCGCTGACGGCTTCTGCGGCGCTGGCCCCGCAGCAGGTCCAGTCTTCAATTTCGGTCAATTCCACGCCGGCCGCCTCTAAAAAGGCCCGGGTCGAGATGTCGTATTCGGCCGCCGTTCCTTCCAAAGAGCATCCGGGGTAGTAGAGGTACTTCATCCGTCGGCCTCCATTTCCTCGACCTTTTTAAAAAGATATTCCAGGGGGCGTTTTCCCCGGGAAGGAACCTGCAAAGAAACCTTTCCCCTGCCCATGAGCCGCACCCCCAGCGAAGAAAACTTCAAGGGCAGAAACGGGTTTTTCATGGACAGGAAATACAGCGTCATGAACTCCATTTCCCGCAC
>CBFCZJ010000067.1:0-13994 GCA_965602445.1 uncultured Desulfobacterales bacterium
ACTGGCCACCGGTCATGTCCTCGAGTCGGTTGAACAGGTCCAGCCGGCGTTGATGGCGGTCTCCCTCAAAGGGGGTTTCAAGCCATGTCTTGACGATTTCCAGGGCCAGCACATCACCGGTGACCCGTGCGCCGATGACAAGGATGTTGGCGTCGTTGTGCCGCCGGCTCATGCTCGCGGCAAAGAGACCGCCGCACAAGGCGGCGCGGACCCCGGGAAAACGGTTGGCTACCATGGACATGCCCAGACCCGTACCGCAGAGCAGAATCCCCCGGCGAACCCGTCCTTGGGAAACCGCGGAGGCGACTTTGGCGCCGTATATCGGGTAGTCCACGGATTTTTCCCCATCGGTGCCGGCGTCTTCGACCGCGATCCCAAGCGAAATGAGAAAGGTTTTGATCTTTTCCTTCATCTCGAAAGCGGCATGATCGCATCCGATGATGATCTTTTTGCTGGACTCCGCCATCCTTGCCTCCAGGGTTGTGTCGATCCAGGGATATGGGCGAGCGCTTCGGCGGCCGGATTGGCCGGTACAGCGGCCGTGCCTGACTGCGGAAAGCTATCCTATATGCCGAAAACCCGTACTGCAAGGAAAAAACGGAGCGGCGGCGCAGGATGCGCCGCCGCTCCGTTTTTTCCTTGCGCCGGAGATGTACCGCTTTCCGCGCGGCAAGTCATTTCCAATCCACCGGATCGGTGGTGATTCCTCTTTGGATTTTTGGTAGCTATCGGCGCGCTGCGCACCGATAGCTACTCGGGGCGGCGTCCTAAAATGAGGCTCGCATTGGTGCCGCCGAAGCCGAAAGAGTTGGTCATGGCGTAACCGATTTCGGCTTTGCGGGCCACGTTCGGAACATAGTCCAGATCGCACTCCTCTCCGGGGTGATCGAAGTTGATGGTGGGAGGAATGATGCCGTGGCGAACGGCCAAGGCCGTGAAAACGGTCTCGATGCCGCCGGCGCCCCCCAAAAGGTGGCCGGTCATCGACTTGGTGGAGCTGATGGGAACTTTCCAGGCGCTTTCTTTGAACACGGATTTCACCGCCCGGGTTTCGTACAAATCGTTCAGGGGCGTCGAGGTTCCATGGGCGTTGATGTAGCCGATCCGATCGGCACTGAGTTTGGCATCGTCGAGTGCTGCCTGCATGCAGCGGGCGGCGCCTTCGCCGTCCGGGGACGGCGCCGTCATATGGTAGCCGTCGCCGCTCATGCCGTAGCCGACGATCTCCGCATAAATCCTAGCTCCCCTTTGCAGGGCGCCGTCGAGGGATTCCAGGATCATCATGCCGGCGCCTTCGCCCACGACAAATCCGTCCCGATCCCGGTCAAACGGCCGGGACGCTTTTTGCGGCTCGTCGTTTCTCGTGGAAATGGCCTTCATCGCGCCGAAACCGGCGAGGCAGGAAGGCGTGATCACCGATTCGACGCCGCCGGCAATCATGGCATCGGCCGCCCCCCGCTGGATGATCTTGCACGCGTCGCCCACGGCGTGAGCGCCGGCGGCACAGGCCGTGGCCACAGAGGCGTTCGGCCCCCGGGCGCTGAATTGGATGGAGATCATGCCCGCGGCCATGTTGCCGATCATCATGGGAATAAAAAACGGCGAGACCCGCTTGGGGCCTTTTTGATCAATGACGCGGCAGGTGTCCTCCAAAAGCCGCAATCCCCCGAGGCCGCAGCCGGTCAATACCCCCACTCGCGCTGCGTTGGCATCGTCGATGACCAAGCCCGAGTCGTCCACCGCCATGCGGGAGGCCGCCAGCGCATAGGCGATAAACGGCTGCGTCCGTTTGGCATCCTTTTTTGGCAGAAACTGCTCCGGGTCGAAGTCTTTGACTTCCCCGGCGATTTGGGTGGCATACGCCGATGCGTCGAAACGGGTGATTTTCCCGATGCCGGATTTTCCTGCGCAAAGCGCCTCCCAGGAATCCGCCACGCCGACGCCCACCGGCGTCACCAACCCTACGCCTGTGATGACAACCCTTCGATTCAATGGACCTCCTCGTGCCCCGGCGGACAGTGCTGCAGCGCCGGGGCGGCAGCAGCTTTTTTAGGAATGGGCATTGATGTACTCGATCACGTCCTTGAACGTGACCAGCTTTTCCGCATCTTCGTCGGAGATGTCGATGTCGAACTCTTCTTCCATCGACATGATCAGCTCGACCAGGTCGAGGGAATCCGCCCCCAGGTCGTCCACGAACGACGCCTCAGCAACGATCTCTTCAACATCCACGCTCAGTTTCTCGGCAATGATTTTTTTGACCTTATCCTCGATGGACATGAAATCCTCCCGTAGTAAAAATTTTATTTCAGCAATCGTCGGGAGCATCGGCAGCCCGACAAAGACAACCTGCGTAATTCTGACCACCTCGCTACATGTACATGCCGCCGCTGACGTGGAGCACCTGTCCGGTCATGTATGCGGCGTTGTCCGATGCAAGAAAACGGACTACCTGCGCCACATCGTCGGGTGTGCCCGCCCGACCCAAGGGGACCTGGCTGAGCATGGCTTCTTTGACCTTTTCGGGAAGCACCGCCGTCATGTCTGTTTCGATGAAGCCCGGCGCTACGGCGTTGACGGTGATCCCCCGGGGGGCCAGCTCCTTGGCTGCTGTCTTGGTCAGACCGATCACCCCTGCCTTGGAGGCGGAATAGTTCGCCTGTCCGGCATTTCCGGTGACCCCCACCACGGAGGCGATGTTGACGATCCTCCCGGACCGCTGTTTCATCATGATCTTGCCGGCGGCCTGAAGACCGTTGAAGGTTCCTTTCAGGTTGACATTCATCACCGCATCCCAGTCCGCAGGCTTCATGCGGACCAGAAGCGTGTCGCGGGTGATGCCCGCGTTGTTGACCAGCACATCGATGCGGCCGGTTTCTTCGACGACTTCCTTGAAAAAACTGGCGGTCTGTTCCGGGTCCGCCACATCGACCTCGCGGCTCATGGCCCGGGCCCCGGCTTCGGCGATGATCCGGCCTGTTTCTTCAGCTGCGGCAGCTTCCCCCTCCGGGTCTGCCGGGTTGAAATAGTTGAAGCAGACGACGGCGCCGGGTTCCGCCAATGTCCGGCAGATGGATCGGCCGATGCCGCGGGAGCCGCCGGTGACGACAATCGTTCTGGTTTCGGTGGTGCTCATGAAGACCTCTCAAATAAAGCGTCGGACACTCGATCCATGTCCGCGATGATGCCGGAGTAGCTTTCAAGCATCTTTTTTTCTTCGATGCGGTCCATGAAACCGGCGATGGCCGATGGGTCGAATCTCCCGCTGCCGGAGAGCATCCTGCGGATTCTGTCCAAAACGAGCGTGCAGACTTCGTTGGCAAAAATTCGGGATGCCGCCTTGAGCGTTTCCCCTTTGTATTTGCCGGACGTGGAATCGCTTTCGGCTTTTCTGGCAAGGCTGATGCCGACCTCCACATGGGTCATCATGTCGGCCAGGCAGAACATGACATGTTGAAGCTTGGTCAGGCGCTGATCGTGGGCCACGTTGACGGCCTCGTTCACGGCCCGAGCGGCCAGTGCCAGATATCCGGCGCCGCAGTCGGTGTTTCGGCGATGGACGGCTTGCATCTCTTCTGCCATCTGCCCGTAGTAGGCGCCTTTGCTCTTGCGGGTTTTTTTCCATCGGAAGGTGCTGATAATGTTTTGCTGGATTTCGCTGGTCCCCTCGTAGATGCAGGTGATCTTCACATCCCGTTTGATCTTTTCCACCTCGAACTCATTGATGTACCCATAGCCGCCAAGGGCCTGCATGGCATCGTCTGCAGCGGCATTGGCCGATTCGGTGGAAAAGAATTTGGCAATGGATCCTTCCACCTGCAGGTCTTCGTCGGTGGTGTCCAATCGTACGGCAATTTCGTCGAGATAGGCCGAAGCGGCCATTTCCCGCACCGCGTGAGGAACGATCAGCTTGTGGGTGTAGCCCTGCTTTTCGCAAAGGGGGGTCCCGAACTGGATTCTTTCCTTGGCGTAGGGGATCACGATGTCGAACAGGGCGTCCAGCGCCCCCAGCGCCATGGCGGCGACCATCACGCGCGTGTAGCCGAAAACCGAATTGGCCTGTTTCAGTCCCTTTCCGGGCTCTCCGCCGATCAAATTTTCTATCGGGACAAATACGTCGGTAAAGGTCAGCGGAGATGTGTTCGAAGCGCGAATCCCGTGTTTTTCCTCTCCTTTTCCCTGCACGAAGCCCTCGGACCCCTTTTCCACGACAAAAAAGGTCGGTCCTTCGGGCGCTTTGGCCAGGAGCGTGATGAAATCTGCATAACCGCCGGTAGAGATGAATTGCTTGTTGCCGTTGATGCGATAGCCGGAGATCCGGCCCGAGCCATCGGCCACCGGATCGGCTTTGGTCGACAGGGCGGCAAGGTTGCTTCCGGCGCCCGGCTCGGTCACGGCATAGGCCACCAGGGATTGCCCCTCTGCGATGGCGCCAAGCCATTTTTCCTTCTGCTCCTTGGTCCCTCCGACCATCAATGGATCCGCTCCGAGCTGGATGGCGAAAAACGCCGTGGCGATCCCGAGGCAGATTTTGGACATTTCCCGGGTCACGGCACAGGAATCTACGGCCCCGCCGCCCATGCCGCCATACGCTTCGGGGATGAAGACCAATTGCAGGCCGATGTCAGAACCGAGCATTTCCCGGATGACTTCTTCGGGAAACATTTCTTTCCGGTCGTATTCCAGAATCCGCTCCTTGGTCAGGAGCCGCTTCCGCAGCTGGCCGATAGTGTCGAGGACCATCTGCCGATATTCCGGATCGAGACCGATGGGAGGTGCATCAGGCGGCTGATTCATCGCGGGCCCCCTAGTCTTCCTCGGCTTCGGTGATCGATCGGCCCCGATAGGCGCCGCAGCTCGGACACGCCCGGTGAGGCACCATTGCCTCCCCGCACTGGGGGCAGGTGGTCAGATTCGGCGCTTCGTTCTTCTTGTGGGTCCTGCGCTGGTCGCGCCGGGCCTTGGATGTTTTTCGCTTGGGTACCGCCATGAGTAATCTCCTAAGCAATTAAAATTAAAGGGTATTAATGTTTTTTCACTACTTTTTTGCGCGGTGGGGCTCTTAGTAATTGAAACCGGATCCCTTGTCAAGCCTTTTTCGGCGTCTCGAAGTTGGGCTTGGATAAATTCCTACAGCAGGCCCTGGTTGATTTCCTTGCGCGGAAAAGAAAACAGTTAAATATATAACATATAGATATAATGCTTATAATTTATAAAATTAGCCGCCGGAAGAACTTCTATAAAAAGGGGGGAACCGGTCCTTTGACCTCAGCCACAAAAAATCGACCAGGCATTGATGCGCGCGCTCCGGGAGTCTGCGCTTTTTGGACTAGTGTAAAAAGTAAGTGATAAAAGCAAAACAAGTTTCCGGAGGCAGGTCGATATTTTGTATAACAAATCGAATATATAGTGATTAATGTCGCTTTTCTGCAAACCGCGAAGAGAAATGCCGCGGTGCGAGGTGTAAGGAAAGAATATCGTACCCGCTCAACTTTCGGTTTCGCCTCCAGTGGCACCATGAATCCTGAAAGTTGAGGCAACCGAACCTGCGTTGGCGCCCGGGCGGCTATTGACAGCCGGCGCCCCCGCCGCTATCTTGCCTTGGCTTTGGTCTCGGAACCGGTTGTTTGTCGGTTTTGCCGGAGACCTTGCCCATGCATCCCATCTACGAGGGGGCCTTTATGCCGCAGCAAGCCGACACCGTTGTCACCCGTTTTCCACCGAGCCCCACCGGGGCATTGCACCTGGGCGGGGCCCGAACCGCCCTGTTCAACTGGCTGTACGCCCGCCACACCGGCGGACGGTTCGTGCTCCGAATCGAGGATACCGACACGGCCCGCTCCACCCAAGAGTCTGTGGATGTCATCTTCGATGCCCTGCGGTGGCTTGGCATCGAATGGGACGACGGGCCGTATTTTCAGTCTCAACGAATGGACATCTACCGGACCTATATCGAAAAGCTGCTTGACAGCGGCAATGCCTATTACTGCACCTGTTCGTCTGAGCGCCTGGAAATCATGAGAAAGGAGGCCATGGCGAGGGGGGGCAAACCCAAATATGACGGAACCTGCCGGGACCTGGGTCTGTCAGCCGCCGAGGGCGCCGTGGTCCGGTTTCGGGCGCCGCTGACCGGAACCACGGTTCTCAGGGACGTGGTCAAGGGAAGCATCGCCTTTCAGAATGCGGAGCTGGACGACTTTATCATCGCCCGGAGCGACGGGAGTCCGACTTACAACTTCTGCGTAGTGGTCGACGACCTGACCATGGGGATCAACACGATCATCCGGGGCGACGATCATGTCATGAACACGCCCAAACAGATGCTTCTTTATCGGGCGATGGGATTCGATCCGCCGACCTATGCCCACGTGCCGATGGTGCTCGGCGAGGATCGAGCCCGGCTCAGCAAACGCCACGGGGCAAGGTCGGTGACGGCCTATCGGGAAATGGGCTTTTTACCCGAGGCGCTGATCAACTATCTGGTTCGACTCGGGTGGTCCCACGGCGACCAGGAGTTTTTCACCGTAGAGGAGCTCATCGAAAAATTTTCCCTGGAACATATCGGAAAATCCGCCGGGATCTTCGATCCGGAAAAGCTTCTCGCGCTGAACCAGGAGCACATGCGGGCCAAACCGGTGCCGGCGCTTGCCCGGATGCTGGTTCCCTTTCTCCGCGGAAAAGGGTTGGCCGCCGACGCCGGACAAACCCTGGAGCGGGTGGTGGAAACGCTCCTGCCCCGAACCAAGACCCTGGAGGAAATGGCCGAAGCCGGCCGGTTTTATTTCGAAGAAACCGTGCAGTACGAAGAAAAGGCCGTCAAAAAATTTTTCAAACCCGACGCTGCCGAGCCGCTGCATATTCTCCGGGAGAAGCTGGAGGGGCTCGAGAGGTTTGACGAAGCCTCCCTGGAAACGGCCTTTCAGGAGGTGATGGAAGAAACCGGCCTCAAGCTGGGGAAAATCGCCCAGCCGGTGCGGGTCGCGCTGACCGGCAAAACCGCCAGCCCCGGAATTTTCGAGGTGGTGTCGATCATCGGCAAAAAAAAGGTGCTGCAGCGGCTGGACGCGGCCATTGAATTCCTCCAGCAGCCTTGAAAACTGCGCCGGCATCGTTATTTTGTCGCCTGGCCGACTGATTCCCCTTGACGCATCAGGGGTTTTTCGCTATCTGGTCGGCATATTCCGCTGAGGGATCGTCTAGCGGCAGGACGACGGGTTCTGGCCCCGTTAACCCAGGTTCGAATCCTGGTCCCTCAGCCAAGAACGTTCAAGGGGTCGTGAGGTGAGCTCACGGCCCCTTTTTTGCTTGTCAGCGGTGGAGCGGTTATCCATAAAGATCCAGGGTGGCCGCCGGCTGGCTGCAACTGGGGTTTTATAGAGAACCGGGAAATCAAATTCATGGGGCTACCGGTGAAAAGCGGCCAATCTTCGCGCCGAGGCGGTACGAATCCTTGAGTCAAACCGCTTTCCATGCGATAAGAAATTTTTACCGCCACATTTCTGATTTGGAGAAGGATCATGGGCACACCCCAAGACCGTACTCAGAAAAATGCCGGCACCGGCGACAGACCGGCAGCCTCGAATTTCATTCGGACCATCGTCGAACAAGACATGGCTTCCGGCAAGTGGGATGGCCGGGTCCATACCCGTTTTCCGCCGGAGCCCAACGGATATCTTCACATCGGCCACGCCAAATCCATCTGCCTCAACTTCGGGTTGGCCCGGGACTACGGCGGGCTGTGCAATCTCCGCTTCGACGACACGAACCCGACAAAAGAAGAGGTCGAGTACGTCGAATCGATCAAGGCCGACGTCCGCTGGCTCGGGTTCGACTGGGAAGACCGGGAATACTACGCCTCTGACTACTTCGACCGGCTCTACGACTTTGCCGAACACCTTATCCAAAAAGGAAAAGCCTATGTCGACACTCTTTCCGCCGAAGAGGTCCGGCAATACCGGGGCACCCTGACCGAACCGGGAAAGGAGAGCCCGCACCGCGAGCGCCCCGTAGAAGAGAGCCTAAATCTGTTCCGAAAAATGCGCGCCGGCAGGTTTCCCGACGGAAGCCATGTGCTCCGGGCCAAAATCGACATGGCTTCGCCCAATATCCTGATGCGGGATCCAACCCTGTACCGGATTCGAAAGGTTTCCCATCACCGGACCGGAGACAAGTGGTGCATCTATCCGCTTTACGACTTCACCCACTGCCTGTCGGACAGCATCGAAGGGATCACCCACTCCATCTGCACCCTGGAGTTTGAGAACAATCGAGAGCTTTACGACTGGGTTCTCGACGAATTGGGGCTCTACCATCCCCAGCAGATCGAGTTTGCCCGCCTGAACCTGACCTACACGGTGCTGAGCAAGCGAAAGCTCATCCGCCTCGTGGATGAGGGGCATGTCGACGGTTGGGACGACCCGCGGATGCCCACGATCTCTGGGCTGCGCAGGCGGGGCTACACGCCGGAATCGATTCGCGATTTTTGCGAGCGGATCGGTGTGGCCCGCCGGGACAGCACCGTGGACATTGCCCTGCTGGAGCACTGTCTCCGCGAGGATTTGAACCGGCGCGCCAACCGCGTCATGGCGGTGCTGCGGCCCCTGAAGGTGGTTATCGAAAATTTTCCCGATGACCGGGTAGAAGAGTTGGAGGCGATCAACAACCCTGAAGATCCGGAGGCGGGAACCCGCAACATTCCTTTCACCCGGGAGATCTATATCGAGCAGGAAGACTTCAGGGAGGAGCCGCCCAAGAAGTTTTTTCGGCTGGCACCGGGGCGGGAGGTCCGCCTCCGGTATGCCTTTTTCATCACCTGCACCGGCGTGGTCAAGGATCCGGACACCGGCGAAGTAGTAGAACTTCGATGCACGTACGACCCGGCCACCCGGGGAGGGGACGCACCGGACGGCCGCAAGGTCAAGGCAACGCTTCACTGGGTGTCGGCCCCCCATGCCGCCCGGGCCGAAGTGCGGCTCTACGACCACCTGTTTGACCGGGAAAATCCGAACGATGTCGGACAGGCGGAGTCGTTCGTCGATACGGTAAACCCGAATTCTCTTGAAATTCTCACCGAGTGCCCGGTGGAGCCGAGCTTGAAAAGCGCTGTTGCCGGAGAACGCTTCCAGTTTGAACGTCTTGGGTATTTCTGCGTCGATCCCACGGCCGATGCCGCTTCCGGACGGCTGGTGTTCAACCGGACAGTGACCCTGCGCGATACGTGGGCCAAGATCCAGAAAAGGGGAGGGAAGACTTGAACCCATGACACCTTATGAACTTGCTACTGCTTTTCACCGGGAGCTTTCTCCGGTGGCACCGAAGCTGTCGGCGGCGCTCAACCGCGCCCTGGTCGATATCGGAGAAGGGTCGATGCTGGTGCTGCCCTCTGAGCCCGTCGACGTTTCCTTTCAAGAACGAGAAACGGTGCCGGAAGCGGATGTCTCTGATATATTATCGAAAATTTTTGCTGTTCTGCCATTGCTGGATCAGCATTCCCGATGGCGGGTCGACGTGGAACGACGGCGGGGCACCGAGCCGGGCCAGTTGGAGCTTGTATACACCTTCAACCGGCAAAGCGGGCCCTGCTGGTAGAGGGCGCGGTTGCGCCGGTTTCATCTCATCGATCGGATCTGACGGCATCATCGTTGATGCGTCTTTGGGGGAGCTCCTTTTTTTCGGAGAATTTGGATCATCCGTTCGGCCGTTCGGATTTCATCGGGGTAGAGAAGACCGGCAGATATCCACGCTTCGATGTCCTCGGTGGGTACATTCAGATTTTCCGTGTACGATTCCAGATCATCGACGCGCGAAAAATCGATTTCCGGGTCGTACTTCAATTCCGGCAGCCCCCTGTCGACCGCACCGTCATCCACGAGTGTCCCATGGGTCTCCGCGGGCATGTCTAATGCCCTCAGATAGACCTGTTCTTTATTCAATGACGATTTTCGAAAGCGGCCCCGGGCCAGCCACTGCAAAAACTTCCTGATCAACCTCATTGCGACAGGCACCTTTTCTGTTTGTAGGGATTGATATAACGCCGTTTTGTTTCGGCCGGCACGGCTGGCTCAATATTATGACCGCCGTATGCGGTGAAAGCTTACCGACAATCCCTATAAACAATAAGTCCAAATCGGCAATAGCCAAGCCCCCGTGCTCACCGGCCCTCAAAAAACGATGCCGGTGTAGCCGACCAGGCTGTCTCCGGGATTCTTGTCATAGCTTGTGGCGTAGGCAACCATTTCAGCGGAATCCGCTCCCAGGGCCTTTCCCGCGGAAATGGCGGCGGCAGCGGCTCCGGCGCAGCATGCATTCTGGTGCGACAGGGCCTCTTCGATGACCCGCTTTGGCGCCAAAGCGGTCAAGGCCTCGACCATCCGCCGGTCATTTTCGGCTTTCACCCAGGCGACCGCCTCTTTACCCCTTCCCTGCGGGGTAAATCCATAATTGGGCCCGTAGTGGGTCAGATCCGTCGAGCCGATCACCCGAGTCCGTCGGCCTTGTTTTTTCGAGATCTCTGCCGCCGTCGTCCCGATTTCCATCGCCTTCGGGGTCGGAGGCGGTCCCACCGGGACGATTTTGGTTTCCGGAAAGAAGTATTTCACAAACGGCAGTTGGAGCTCGATGGTGTTGTCGGGGGTGAAATCGTCAACGGTTTCGATCTGGAAGTCAAATCGGCCGGACAGCTCTTGGGCGCATGCTGAATCGATCTCCAGATTGCCGAAGGGCGTTTCCCATGCGCCCTGGGTCATGATATAGGCCGATGATCGCTGGTGCAGGTGCATACCGAAAAGCCATATGAGTTCGGGCATTTCTCCCCGGGCGAGCAGATGAATGACGTTGCAGGCGATGGCCCCTGAAAAAAACCATCCCGCGTGGGGAACGATGCCGCCGAGAAAGTCTCGCGGTGAAACCGCTTCCATCCCCGGCTGCCCCAGAAAGGCCCGAATTTCCTTTTCGCAGGCCGACGGCGATGATGGATACCAGCTGCCGGCGAACGTGGCGGGTCGGACGTGCATCGGACACCTCCTTGCTCTGTTGTTCGAACAATCTTGCCGCCCCTGTCGAATCAGGAGTCTGCACTTGTCTTTTTGACGAAAAACATTATGTTGGGAAGTAAGTTTTTCTGGGTAGATTTCAAGACGGGCCGGTGGATTCCAGCCTCCTTTTCTTTCATAGGCTGAAATCGGGGTGGAGTCAAAACCGCAACCCATATGATATGGTACGGCGGAAAGCCGGAAAGACGACCGGAGGAGTTGGATGCCGATATACGAGTATCGATGTGACGAATGCAACGCGTGTTTTGAAAAACTGGTATTTTCCAGTAAAGACGAGTCGGTTCGGTGCCCGGAGTGTGACAGCAAAAAGGTTCAGCGCCAGATGAGCTGCGTGAGCTCTGCCGGTTCGAGTTCCTGTAAGAGCAGCAACGCCGGTTTTTCCTGAGCCCGTTAGCGCCTGCGGCGGTCTGCCGCAGCGGCCTCGGTCCATGGTGCCGAGATGTTTTCCGCCCCTTCCTTTTTTGGGGGATCATGCTTACTATCGTTTTTGGGGTCGGCATCTCTCCGGCCCCAACGCACCGTCGGCGGAGACGTACAACCCTTTTTCGGCGGTCGGGCAAAGATACCCCAGCGACGAGACCCGGGAGGATCTGACATGTGGGAATACACGGATAAAGTCAAGGATCATTTTCTGAATCCAAGAAACGTCGGAAGCATCGCCGATGCAGATGCCGTTGGCGAGATCGGGTCCATGGCCTGCGGTGATGCCCTGAAGCTATACCTGAAGCTGGACGAAAACGAAAAAATCGTAGACGCCAAGTTTCAAACCTTTGGATGTGCCAGCGCCATCGCGTCTTCATCGGCCCTGACCGAGATGATCATCGGAAAGTCTCTGAAAGAGGCCGAACAGATTACCAACGACCACATCGCCGAATATCTCGGCGGGCTTCCCAAGGAAAAGATGCACTGTTCGGTGATGGGAAGAGACGCTCTGGAAAAGGCGATCTCCTGCTACCGGGGAGAACCGGCAAAGGTCGTGGAGGGCCAGGTCGTCTGCGAATGTTTCGGCGTCACCGATGTCCAGATCGAAAGGACGGTGAGGGAAAACCATCTGGCCAGCGTCGAAGATGTCACCGATTACATCAAGGCCGGGGGCGGGTGCGGCAACTGCCATGAAGCCATCGCCGAAATCATCGACCGAGTGATGGGAAAGGCCCCCAAGCCAAAGAAAACTGCCGAAAAACTCACCAACATTCAAAAAATCCGGATGATCGAAGACGCGCTGGACCGGGAGATTCGCCCCGAGTTGAAAAAAGACGGCGGAGACATCGAACTGGTGGATGTGGACGGCGAACGCGTGATGGTCAAGATGCGGGGACGGTGTGCCACCTGCACGGCGTCCCAGGTCACGTTGAAGCATTATGTAGAGAGCAAGCTCCGCGAACTGGTCACGCCCGAACTGGCCGTCGAGGAGGTCCAAACATGAAGACCATCTATCTGGACAACAATGCAACCACCCGCGTCGCTCCAGAAGTCGTGGAGGAAATGCTCCCTTACTTTTCGGAGCGCTACGGAAACCCCTCCAGCATGCACAGCTTCGGCGGCCAGGTGGGCAAGGAGCTGCGGGCGGCAAGGGAAAAGCTGGCCGGCCTGCTCGGCGCCCGCCCCGAGGAGATCATCTATACCAGCTGCGGCACCGAAAGCGACAACACGGCCATCCGGGCGGCACTGTCCGCCAATCCCGGCCGCCGCCAGGTGGTGACCACCCGGGTGGAACATCCCGCAGTGAAAAGCCTCTGCGAACATCTGGTCAAAGCAGGATATCGGGTGACCTTCGTGCCTGTGGACCGATCCGGAAAGCTCGATCTGGATTACCTGTACGAGCACATGACCGAAGATACCGCCATCGTGAGCGTCATGTGGGCCAACAACGAGACCGGCGTCTTGTTTCCGGTGGAGCAGATCGCGCGCGCCGCCAAAGAACGGGGGATTCCCTTTCATACCGACGCGGTACAGGCGGTGGGAAAGATCCCCATCGATCTTTCCGCCAGCGCCGTCGACATGCTTTCCCTTTCCGGCCACAAGCTCCACGGGCCCAAGGGGATCGGCGCACTGTATGTCCGCAAAGGAACCAAGTTTTCGCCGTTTTTGATCGGAGGCCACCAGGAAAGCGGCCGGCGGGGCGGAACGGAAAATACCGCTGCGATCATCGGCCTGGGTCGGGCCGCCGAGTTCGTCTCCGACCACATGGAAGAGGAAAACACCCGGGTCAAGGCCTTGAGAGACCGGCTGGAATCCGGGCTGCTGAGCCGGGTGACCCATGCCGTGGTCAACGGCGACCCGGAAAACCGACTTCCCAACACCAGCAACATCGCCTTCGAGTTCGTGGAAGGCGAATCCATCCTGCTGATGATGGACGGCCACGGCATCTGCGCATCGTCGGGGTCGGCCTGCACTTCCGGTTCCCTGGAGCCGTCCCATGTGCTTCGGGCAATGGGGGTCCCTTACACCGCCGCCCACGGGAGCATCCGGTTCAGCCTGAGCCTGTACAACACCGAAGAAGAGATCGATTACGTCGTTCAACGCCTGCCGCCGATCATCGAAAGACTCCGGCAGATGTCTCCCTTCTGGCAACATGCCTGCGAAAAAACCGCCTAGTCTGCCGTTGACGGCTGTACTGGGCCATGCTACCAAAAATCCGTCCTTTGGGCGGATTTTTTTATTGAACTCGGCGGTTTTTAAATTCGAATCACGAAAACCCCGGCTTCGAGCGAAGTTTCACACGAGCGCCGCCGCTTGCCGGTCTCCCCGACCAGTCTGATCAAGGGAGAAACTTCCCCAACCGTCATCCCGGCCGCAGCGGAGCGGAGATCCGGGATCCACAAAAACCTGGATTCCGGATCTTCACTCAGCTCCGCTTCGCTCGTCCGGAATGACGAGATGGTAACATCGAAGTTTCACATAAGCCCCGCCGCTGACCGCGAGGCGATCAGTTTGATCAAC